>NZ_BAAHYN010000010.1:0-254599 GCF_054657535.1 Desulfosporosinus burensis | reverse complement strand
AGTACGCCATGGCACTCCTGATGCGCGTTTATTGGCCGAAATTACGTTAGCCGGTGGGTTTACGGATTTTGAGGGCGGCGGGATTTCTTATAATATTCCTTACGCTAAGAACGTGTCTCTAGAAGAAACTATAAGCCACTGGCAGTATGTAGACCGCTTAGTTGGCTTGTACGAAGATCATGGGGTTAGAATTAATCGTGAGCCGTTTGGCCCTTTAACAGGTACGTTAGTCCCTCCCTGTATTTCCCATAGTGTTGCAATTATTGAGGCTTTGCTTGCTGCCGAACAGGGTGTAAGAAATATCTCCTTAGGGTACGGGCAATGTGGTAATCTGATTCAAGATATAGCCGCAGTTCGAAGCTTAATTGAATTAGGAGAAGAATACCTAGCGCGTTTTAATTATAAGGGCATTATGTTGACCAGTGTCTTCCATCAATGGATGGGAGGTTTTCCTCAAGACGAAAGTAAGGCTTTTGGGGTCATTTCCTGGGGTGCTGTCGCCGCTGCCCTAGCAAAGGCGACTAAGGTTATAGTTAAGACTCCCTATGAAGCCTTAGGTATTCCATCAAAAGAAGGTATTGCATCCGGTATTAAGGCCACTAAGCAGGTACTTAACATGTTACGGGGTCAAGCATTGCTTGATTCAGAGGATTTGCAGCAGGAAAAAGAGGGTATCAAAGTCGAAACTAGGGCTATTGTGGATAAAATACTAGAACTAGGGGATGGAGATATTGCTGTGGGCGTCGTACAGGGATTTCAGGCGGGCTTAATTGATATTCCCTTTGCGCCAAGCCGGTATAATGCTGGAAAAATACTACCCGCCCGTGATTCTCAGGGAGCTGTGCGCTTCTTAGATCATGGTAATTTACCCTTTAGCCAGGAAATCATAGAGTTTCACAAAGAGCGCATTGCTGAACGAGGAAGGATGGAAGGTAGGGATCCATCGTTTCAGATGGTTATTGATGATATTTATTCAATTGGCAAAGGGAGGCTTTTCGTTGGATGATATAGAACCAATTCTTGGCGTACTTATACCTCAAAACATTGCTTTGTCCAGTATAAACCACCCAGGTTCCATATATGGCGTGAATGGCAATCGGAATAAATATGACAACAAGTTCAATGATAAAAATCCCCGGGAAACTCCGCATGGTACCAATAACTTTGTCATACAGCTCTGGCCCACCACGGGCGGTTAAATTAAGAAACATGTGAAAGGTCAAAAATAGGCCAATGGGCACTAGTCCTAATAAAGAATGGACTCTACGAATCAAAACATTAAAAGAAGGGATCTGAAAACTGGCAATGATTCCCCTTAATTCAACCTTTAATGAGCAGACTATTTATAATTTTTAGAATTTAGTCGTTAAAACCTTCTAGTAAATAGAATATGCTGTTGACTCCATCTTCCCAGCTAAGACATTGTCCTTAGTTTATTATATAGCGTGGCCAGGGATATCTTTAAGGCCTTTGCGGCTTGCTTCTTTCCATCTACTGAGTCGCCGTAACGCTTCAAGGCAAGGCGGATCATCTGCTTTTCCATTTGTTCGATGGGCATAATTTCTCCGATCACCTGTTCTTGTTGAATTGTTGTCTGGGAATCCACGAGATTGAGCATGTATTTATGGTTAATTATTTCTTCTTCTACTGTGACCATGGCGCGTTCCAAGACATTTTGAAGTTCCCGGATGTTACCTGGCCAGTCATACTGCATCAAAAGTTCTTCTGCTTGGCTTGTTAAGCCCATCACGTGTTTACCAAATTTGCGGTTAAATTTGACAATGAGAGAATGAACATGCGCCGGAATGTCTTCTTTGTGGTTGCGCAGTGGTGGCAAGCGCAATTCAAAGACATTGAGCCGGTAATAAAGATCTTCGCGAAAATCGCCTTGTTTGGCCATTTCCAGCAAATTACGGTTGGTAGCTGCAATTACGCGGACATCCACTTTGATGGTCTGAGTCCCTCCAACTCGCTCAAATTCCATCTCCTGTAAAACACGCAGGAGTTTGGCCTGTAAATAGGGGTTCATATCTCCGATTTCATCTAAAACATAGTGGTAAATCGACCAGAAAGTCGGACTGGCTTTCGTGGGTTACAACTTGCTGAGACACAACTTCAAGCAAAAAGCTTTGAGTGTTCTGGGTGTGCAAACCGTTGTGAGGTTGTAGAAATTATGCAAGAGGGAATAAGTTTGGCAAGGTGGGAAACCGATGTGGAAAGTGGTCTCTTACAGTCGGTGCCAGCATCGATATCGGTTTAACTGATCAGCAAAGGGAACAACGAGGAGCATAAAAAAGAGAATAAGCTTAGCTTAACCTTTAAGATTTTCACTAACAATGTGATGGATAACAATCAGACATGGCTTCGAACCTCGGACCTCGATTTCTGGGGGCGAACTATTATTAGATCCAGAGAAACTAAAATAAGGGTTGCAATTAGAATTAGGGCCAACCCTTTAGAAGAAACCGTCGGTGCATAAGAATAGGCTGGCACTGAATAAGAGGAGAAAGGAAACTGAAATGATGACGGAGATCTTGCCAAGGTGATAAGGGAGGAATAAGCCTGTGGGTAATAATTAAAGGGAGCTGGAACGATGTATTGAGATTTAGGTGAATAAGGCGAAGAAGAATAATGGCAATAGTCGCTGGTTTCTAGTGGAATTGGAACATATTTACCAGCATAATTGGTTGTTGGGGAGGAATGCACGGTGTTTTGGTGGAAGAGGCAAGGATTTCTCAATACAGGAGTATAGGCACGGGAATTTCCGCGGGAATATCCATGGTTCAATGATAGTCCCCCCCTTATATCAATCTATTTTAAACAAGCTTATTATCTTCTAAAGTTAGGCCAAAGAGGCAAGAAGTTAATTTTACACCAGTATATGTAAAATTTTACATAATGATATAACCTGTGTGCAAAATAACATTCTAGAGCAGAATTTCAGTATTCTAAAACATTTAGTCTCCAAATTAGATGGAGACATTTTTATTGAAATTTTCTTAGGTTAGTCGGAATATTTCAAGGAGGAATGTTTGATGCTAAAGAAAAAGCTTTAGAATGGAGTGGATTCGGATGTACGGAAATAAAGGATATGTGCATACGATTTTCCGAATTTTTAAATCCTATAGAAATAGCCTGGTTATTGGATTCTTTATAGGTGTCAGTTTGGTTATGGGCGTTGGTTTAGTGGGCCAGGTTCTAGGGAAAGAAAACAAACCCATTACCCCTGTAACGGATAGTTTCGAATTGAAACATAGGGATGTGGAAACCTCAAAACAAACAAGTGTCGAGAATAATGATATGGTAGATGAGCCTATTGAAGAGCCTAATGAAGAACTTTTAAACTCCATATCTAGCTTTGATAATAGATATTTTACGGTACTTTTAGTCGGAGTGGATCAAAGAACTGGTGAAAAATCTCTGAGCAACACCGATACGCTTCTAATGGCGAGTATCAATACCCTGAACGGTAAAGTTGCCCTCCTTTCCATACCTCGCGACACCCAAGTTACGATCCCGGGTTATGGAAAGGAGAAAATAAATGCTGCTGCGCGGTTAGGGAAAGGTCTTAAAACAACAGAAGCCTTGGTTGAAGGATTAACTGGTCAAACTATAGATGGGTATATGCTTACAAACTTTACAGGATTTAAGACAATTATTGATATTTTGGGGGGGATAATTCTCACAGTAGATAAAGACATGTATTATCTCACTGGGGATAAAGTAGATGGTGTCATAAACCTTCGTAAAGGGACTCAACGTTTAAATGGAGCACAAGCTTTACAATATGCACGGTTTCGGCAAGATACCTTAGGGGATATTACCAGAGCAACTCGTCAACAGGCTGTCCTAAAAGCCATGGAAAAGGAATTTTTACAAATGAAAACTGTACCAAAACTACCATCGTTGATTTCTCAGATGGCTAAATCCGTAGAAACTGACCTTTCAGTAGGACAACTGTGGTCGCTGGCAAATCTCCTACTTCGTAATGACAAACTAGATATTACATCCCAAACCTTACCAGGAAATTTTATGATTGAAAACGAGATTAGTTATTGGCAAGTGAACCCTCAGAAGGCAAAAGTGGTTGTACAACGTCTTTTGGAAGAGGGGAAGACTACTTCTGTGTTCTTTAATATTGAGGGGACGGATCTTGAGCAGGATGGATGAATCTTAGGCATTTACTCGCCTTTGATAAGCTCTCAGGGTTTCATTAAGAGTTTAAGAGTTTAAGAGTTTAAGAGTTTAATAGTTTAAGAGTTTAATAGGGTCGAAGTAACTTGTCATCTTGTCATTTTATATAATCAGTTGTATACTATATGAGATTTAAGACTTAGAAGGCAATTTTTTGGAGGGTGGACATTGGATAAGCTACTTGAAAATTTGAAAGAATACTTACACATGGAAACTGAAATTCCTTTTGAAGAGTTTTCGGACTATTACCGTCAACTGATTTCAGAACTGAACCAAACGTTTAGCGATCTTGATAAGGACGCTCGTGTTAAAGCACTCTATATTTGTACGATTGTTCAATCTAATGCGGATGCCAGAGCCAAAGCAAGCAAAGTCAATGCTAAAACTTTCAGGAAAATGAGTGCAAAATGTGCATTCTGGGCAGATGCGATCAAGTTCAATTTAGCTAAAGACGGGATGTCTGCTGAAGAGATTGAACAAGCAACCGAAGAAATTAATACTAGTATCTAAACTAAGAGATCTATATGAAGAAAACCTCAAGCCTTTATGGGTTTGAGGTTTTCTTCGTTTAGGATTGTAAAAATTACAAGTCTTTTAAAAAAGTTTAAGAATATTATTGTCCTGCTGAAACAAAAGAAGCTCTCCAATCGTATTAAGAGTGTAGATAAAAAATCAAGTAAGATATAGGGGGAAATGAACATGACTGAAAAGGTATACCGTTCTGTACGAGAAAAGATGATCGGAGGGGTTTGTGGAGGGCTAGCCGATTATTTTCGTGTCGATGTCACCCTAGTGCGACTCATTGCCTTAGTAGCTTTGTTTGCAGGAGGCGTTGGCTTTCCGGCATATCTAGTTGCGTGGATAATTATACCAGCTGATCCCGCGGGACAATTCGGGTATTCCGGGGACCAAAAGCGTGAAGTTGGGGATTTTGTTAAACAAGTAGTCTCCGATGTCGAAGGGGCTGCTACGGATTTTGGTAAGCAGGAAAATCATGAGAACCGCTCGAAAATGGCGGGTGGAGTATTAGTGATCCTGGGAGGATTTTTTTTACTTGAACGCTGGTTTCCGGTTTGGTTTGATATGAGCAAAATGTGGCCTTTACTTCTTATTATTTTAGGACTTGCCATCGTTTTTAGGGGGGGGCGAAGATGAAAAGAGTCTTTGATTCCCTGAGTCGTGGGCTACTTCTAATTGTCTTAGGGCTAATCTTTTTCCTGCTTAACTATGGGGTATTATCCTGGAATTTATGGGTGCATGTCGTCGATCTATGGCCGTTAATCCTTATCTTGGCAGGAATTGGGTTGTTCTTTAACCGACGGATTCCATTCAGCACTGTTTTGTTGGTTTTCCTTCTGAGCATGGTTGGATACTCTTTGGTGGTGGGTGATAAGCCTGGAACTATGCCTTGGAATCGTACGTTTCATAGTGTTTCGGATGGAACGGGTACCATAGACGTCCCATTACCCTCGGATGTCAAGAAAGCGCAGGTTAATCTTAAACTGGGAGGAGCACAGGTTCACGTAAAGGGTTTGGATTCGGGAAATGCGGAGGCAAAACTTATGTCTGGGACCTATAAATGGGTTAGTCGGGATTCAGATTCAGGACCTAATGCCTCGGCTGTACAGATTAAGCAATCAGGAGATACCATTACAGCGACACTCTCTTCCCTTTCATCTGGGGGGAAGGGGGAGCGCAATTTGAGTGATATTGCTCTAAATCTTTCGCCCAAGGTACACTATGACTTAGATATCAAGGCGGGCGCGATCAACGGGGTGATTGATTTAAGTCAGCTTAAGGTGGATAATTTAAAAATAGGGACAGGCGCGAGCAACTTCGAACTTCAATTTGGAGAGACCGGAATTGCTACTCACGGGAAGATTGACAGCGGGGCTTCCAAGCTAACGTTGGTGGTTCCCGAAAGCGTCGGTTTACAGATTCGCTTAAATGGTGTGGCTACAAGTACTGACTTTATGGGCTCAGGATTATTGTTAGAAGATAAGAAATGGCTCAGTCCGAACTATTCTGAAGCTAAGACTAAAATAGATCTAGAAATTTCTACAGCTGCTGGTTCAGTTCGACTAGAACGACCAAAAATGAGTCTTCAATAGGCCTGTGTTCCTTAGGGATAGCCATTGGATCAAGGAGAGTGTAAATGCTCTTCTTTTTCGTATATTCGTGATTGAAGTTTTCAAATCACTACAAATCTATGAAGTTGATGAAAACAGGCAGATGATGGTATAATTTAAGAACAATTATAGAGAATTTGAGGATGGAACAATGGATATCATATTGGCTCATCGCCAACTCGATTTTGATGCCTTAGCATCGATGGTGGCCGCTCAAAAGATTTATCCAAATAGCGTCCTAGTCATGGACGGGAAACCGAATGACTACGTGCAAGATTTTTTGGCCCTCTCTCGGGATCAATTACGGTTTCGAAAAGCACAAGATATTAACATGGACGAGGTTTCCAGGGTCATCTTGGTGGACACTCATGAGCTACATCGTGCGGGACCGGTGGGGGAAAAAGTTGCTAAAACCTCTGGAGTTGAGCTGGAAATCTATGATCATCATCCCTATGCGGGAAAGCTCAAACCGGGAATGGTGATTGAACCGGTTGGAGCCTGTGCAACGCTCTTAGTTGAAAAATTAGCCGGACTTGGGTTACCGTTGAGTAGCTTTGAAGCGACTTTGATGGCCATCGGAATTTATGACGATACAGGAAGTTTGTTGTTTGATAGCACCACAGTTCGTGATGTACACGCTGTGGCTTATTTATTGGGACAAGGAGCGAATCTGGGGGTTATTGCTAAATACCTACGACGGCCACTTGCCGAGGAACAAAAAGACTTATTACAGCAATTGTTGGATCAGGGACAGACGGAATTTTTTGATGGCTTACCGGTCTATATTTCGTATGCTGAGTCAGAAGATTATGTCGGTGGACTGGCTTTGTTAGTTCATCGTGTTGGGGAACTTGAAGGCGCTGATACTTGGTTTCTGTTAGTCAAGATGGAGAATCGAGTCTATATCGTGGCTCGATCGAGAGGAAGAGGCTTACCAGTCAATGGATTGGTCCAATTATTTGGCGGTGCCGGCCATGAGAGGGCGGCATCGGCGACCATTAAGGATGGAGAAATCCCTGTCCTCCTTAAACAACTGCGTTCTGCGATTCAAAGCCGAGCTAATCGGCCCCATATGGTTCGAGATATTATGAGTTATCCGGTAAAAACTGTTTCTCCGGAGACACGACTTGGCGAGGTAGAACAAATTCTCTTGCGTTACGGACACACAGGAGTACCTGTCACAGAGGATAAGAGTTTGGTAGGGATTATTTCTCGGCGAGATGTTGATAAGGCCATTAAACACGGTCTACGACACGCGCCAGTAAAAGGGTTTATGACCACGAAGGTGAAAACGGTAGATGTAGAGGCCCCGTGGGATGAGGTTCAACGTCTCATGGTTAGAAATGACATTGGGCGTCTCCCCGTAGTTGAAGAAGGTAACCTCGTCGGCATTGTTTCCAGGTCTGATGTCTTACGTCTCATTCACGGTGGTTCGGTTCCTATTGAAGCACAACTTGGTCGTGAACGCAGTGCAGCAATGCGTCAGGACATTTTGGATTTGATAAAGGGTTTGCCGGAAGAAGTCCAAAATCTACTTGAGTCGGTCCGAGATACCGCTCAGGAAGAACAATGCTCCGTTTATCTTGTTGGAGGGTTTGTCCGGGATTTACTACTTTCCGTTCCGACACAAGACTTGGATTTTGTGGTGGAAGGGAGCGGCGGCCAATTTGCACAGGCTTTAATGCGGAGAATGCCAGAGGGTAAACTAACCCAGCATGTAAAATTTGGAACAGCTCAGATTATTTTTCCCGATGGGAGTCATCTCGATGTAGCAAGTACGAGATGGGAACATTATTCCTTTCCCGGAGCGCTTCCCCAAGTAGAAGAATCTTGTTTGCGTGATGATCTTTTCCGACGTGATTTTACGATTAACTCCATGGCGATTTGCTTGAATGCAGAGCGTTATGGAGAACTTGTAGATTATTACGGTGGCAAACGAGATTTGCAACAAGGAAAAATCCGCTACTTACATAATATTAGTTTTATCGATGATCCTACGCGGATGCTGAGGGCTATTCGCTTTGCGGAACGGTATCATTTTAATTTGGCTAAAGAAACACTCGAAGCGCTTCATACAGCGATAGATACTGGAGTCCTTGCTAAACTTAGCATTGAACGCTTTACTGAAGAAATTATGCATATCTTTAACGAAGTAAACTATCTAGCTATGGGTCAAACCTTGATCAAGTGCGGCTTATTTAAGGCCTGGTTCAGAGAGGAGTTTAACTGGAACTTTAGCTTAGAGGACCTAGAGGATAGTGCTCAATGGTCTCTGAAGCTGCGTTGGTTGATGGCTATTTCTAATATGGACAATGCAAGTATAGAGAAAGTCCTGGAGCGAGTAAATTTAAATAGATCCCTAAGGGATGAAACAATTGCCTTGATTAATCTGCGCGATACTTTGCTGGATTCTTTGACTTTAAGCGAGCTGGACAGAGTGCTTAACAAAGCCCCGAAGGAGGTTGTCATCGCCTTAGCGAGGGATGAACGTTATAAGCAGCAAATAGCGGAATGCCTTGAGGCTGGCCAAAGAATAAACATGTCCCTAAATGGCAAAGCCCTAATCCAAATGGGTGTTAAGCAAGGCCCAGAGATCGGACATATTCTGGATCGAGTGCGCATGGCCTGGCTGGAGGGTCAAATTAGCACTTCGGAAGAAGAGCAGGAGATAGCTCGACAATGGGTCTATGCCCAGCGTTAGAAGGAGGAGAAGCATTTGCCTGATTTTAATTTAACAGCCATTATCGCCAATATACCCGCCTTAATGATCGGTTTTGCCTTTCATGAATATGCTCATGCCTGGGCAGCTGACCGTTTAGGTGACCCAACTCCCCGCAGCCAAGGACGCTTAACCTTAAATCCATTTGTACATTTAGATCTTTTTGGAACGATTATGGCTCTTTTATTTCGTTTTGGCTGGGCTAAGCCAGTCATGACCAACCCTCAATATTTTAGAGGAGATAAACAGAGGGGTTTAATGTTGGTTTCCTTGGCGGGACCTGTAACAAACTTGATCATAGCGTTTGTAGCAATGTTTTTTTGGTTTCTGACTATGAGTTGGATTGAAGCATCTGCGTGGAGTAGCATCATTGAGCTAATGTTTTATTCGATAGTGCTTATGAATCTAGGCTTAGGAATATTTAACCTCCTTCCGATTCCTCCGCTTGATGGCTTCACGGTTCTCGGGGGATTATTACCTAGAAGCTTCGCGCCTCGATTACAAGTGATAGAGCAGTATGGTATGATAATATTGATAGTACTTCTCTTTACGGATATTTTAAGTAAGGTACTTTCTCCCGCGGTGATAGGCTTATATTACGCCTTTCGGAAAATCGTTGTTTTAATACTGACCCCCTTTATTGGGTAGAGTGGTTATAGGTAACTTACTGCAGGTTGAATTTTGACTCTATCGCTTAGTGCTGGTTAGCTATCTGATAAATTAGTCAATAATTAAGTATAGCGAGATTTAGATTACAAAAGGAGTGTTAGTGTGAAAGGGAGAATTTTAAGTGGTATGAGGCCCACTGGGGCACTGCATATAGGGCACTTGAGTGTTATTCAAAACTGGGTAGCTTTACAAGCGGACTATGAATGCTATTTTTCCATTGTGGATTTGCATGCTTTGACAACAGGGTATGAGGATCGCTTAAACTTTCCAAGTCTTCGGCGGGAGATTGCCTTAGATTGGCTAAGTGTAGGGATTGATCCTCAGAAAAGTGCTGTCTTTATCCAATCGGCAGTCAAAGAGCATGCGGAGCTTCATCTGCTTTTTTCTATGTTTACTCCATTATCTTGGCTGGAACGTGTTCCTACCTATAAAGATCAAATCCAACAATTAAGTCTGCAGGGGAAAGATTTAGGCACGTATGGGTTTTTAGGATACCCCCTCTTACAGGCAGCTGATATTTTAGTCTATAAGGCAAACGTAGTACCAGTCGGAGAAGATCAACTTCCGCATATTGAGCTTTGCCGAGAAGTTGCTCGCCGTTTCAATCACTTATTCGGAATGGTATTTCCTGAGCCACAAGGGTTGGTGGGTAAAGTACCTCTTTTACCGGGCGTTGATGGGCGAAAAATGAGCAAAAGTTATCATAATGCGATTTCCCTTACAGCTTCTGCTGAGGAGATCAAGACTCGCGTTCAACAAATGGTCACTGATCCAGCTCGGCTCCGTAAAGATGACCCAGGGCATCCAGAAGTCTGTATTGTCCATAAGTTCCATCAAATCTACACACCGGAAGTTGCAGAAGTAGAAGAGAATTGTCGAGCAGGAAAAGTAGGCTGTGTCGCTTGTAAACGGCATCTGGCAGGGAATCTGGAGAAATTAATCAGTCCGTTTAGAGAGAGGCGTACTTATTGGGAAGAACCTGGTAGGGTGGAGAAGGTTCTCGAAGAAGGGGCAGAGCGTGCCCGAGCTACTACCTCGGAGACCATGAAAGAAGTCCGCTGTGTCATGGGACTATAAGTGAATGGAAAGTGACAAAACAGTGACCCAGGTCAAACTTCCAGCTTATCAGGGTCCTCTGGATTTACTATTGACGCTTATACAACAAGAAAAAGTGGACATCTACGATATACCGATTGCGCGAATTGCCGATCAGTTTGTGGAAGCGATACGCCAGTTAGGGTCTATGGACATGGAAGTCACGACTGAATTTCTAGTGCTTGCAGCACAATTGCTTTATATTAAATCAAGAGAGCTCTTGCCAAAACCTCCGAAAATTGCCCAGACTGAGGTCGAAGAGGAAGATCTTCGCCAGGAATTGGTTGAACGCTTATTAGCCTATCGGACGTTCAAGCAGGCGGCTCAACTATTTGAAAGGCTAGATACATCCTCAGGACGATCCTATTTTCGTGAGGTTAATGTCGAGGACTTACTCTCGGAAGTGCCACCTGAGGATCCACTCAAAGGGATTGTGTTCGATAACCTTTGGCAAGCGTTTTGTAGAGTGATCGAACGTGCGGAAAAAGGGGAAGAAATCCGACATGTAAAACCGGATGAGATCGCGATCGAGAGAGTGCTTGCGGATGTTTTACGGCGTGTTCTACTACATCCGAAAGGAATACGCTTTTACCAGCTCATGCGAATAGGATCACGCATGGAAATGGTGGTCTCTTTTCTGGCCTTGCTAGAACTCTTAAAGTCAGGAAAAATTCGAGCTGAACAACCATCCCAGCTCAGTGATATTATGATGTTTCCGACGGCAAAAGCATGGGAATTCACGGAAGAGGAGTAGATAGAATGCTGTTTCGAGAGCCGGAAACGGCGGCCTTAGAAGCCCTATTATTTGTTGCCAAGAATCCGCTCACCTCTGAACTCCTAGGGGAGATTCTTGAATTAGACCAAGCGAAGGTTGAAGAGCTTATATTTGAGCTTCGTGACCGTTATCTTCTAGACTCCTGTGGGTTAACTATCTTAGAAATTAATGGTGGATACAAATTGGGCACTAAGCCCGAATTAGCCCGTTATATTGAGCTTCTGTATAAACAACCTGTTCAAGTGCTCTCCAATGCTGCCTTAGAAGTCCTCTCGATAATCGCCTATAAGCAACCTGTGACGCGAGGAGAAGTCGATTTTATCAGAGGAGTTCAATCTGATCGGGCCTTGACAACGTTGGTGGAAAAGGGATTAGTCAAGGAAATCGGCCGTAAGGACGGTCCGGGGCGCCCTATTCTCTATGGAACGACTGAACAGTTTCTTCTCCATTTTGGCTTGCGTTCACTCAAGGATCTGCCAAACTTAGAAGTTGTGGCTCTTACTCAAGAAGAGGTGGCAAGCGTTTTAGAGTAGAACTGGGGGGAATAATAGCTATGCCGTTTTTTAAATATGGACACCAGGAAATTGAGTACTTGAAACGCCGAGATAAAAAGCTTGGTGCGGCTATTGATAAGATAGGCATTATTCAGCGTGAGATTACGCCTGATCCGTTTACGGCACTTGTTTCAAGCGTTGTCAGTCAACAGATATCAAAAAAGGCCGCTGAAACTGTCTGGAACAGACTTTATGCGCTGCTGGAAACCATTACACCGGAAAGTATTACCCAGGCGGACCTTTTGGAAATAAAAGGCTGTGGCATGTCTGAGAGAAAGGCTGGATATATCAAGGGCATTGCTCATGCTGCGCTATCGGAGGTAAATTTTAATCAACTTCATACTCTGAGCGATAATGAAATCATAAAAAAGCTCTCCTCACTCCATGGTGTGGGTGTTTGGACCGCTGAAATGCTACTTATCTTTTCACTCAGTCGTCCCGATGTGGTTAGCTACAAGGATTTAGCAATCTGTAGAGGAATGATGAATTTATACGGTCTCAAAGAGCTCCCGAAGGAAAAATTTGAGCGGTATAGAAAAAGGTATTCTCCCTATGGCTCGATTGCCTCCTTGTATCTATGGGAGCTTTCGGTGATATTAAGGAGAGAATAAATAGCGGAACATGATGGTTAGTTGGGGGGGTTAGTTATGAAAACGCATTTTAAACTATTATGCGTATTTATGACCATTATATGGATAGTGGGTCTGAGTGATCCTGCCACTTCCGCAGAGAAAAATGGAAAGACGCTGACCATTCTATTTACGAATGATCTGCACGATCATTTCCTTCCGTTTGACATTAATCAAAAAGGCACCGTTTCTAAATTCGGAGGATATGCCCAACTGCAAAGCGCCATTAATCAAGAAAAGCTACGCAACCCCAATTTAATCTTGATCGATTCAGGGGATTTTTCCATGGGGACACTCTTTCAGTCGATTTATGCTAGTGATGCACCTGAACTCAGAATCATGGGTCAGATGGGGTATGATGTAGTAACTTTAGGAAACCACGAATTTGATTTTAGGGCTACAGGTTTGGCAGATAGTTTAAGTGCTGCCAAGAAAAGTGGGGACAAAATACCACAACTTGTGGTCTCTAATCTCACCTATCCAAGTGATAAAACGGGCAATTTATCCGATTCTTTAAGTAATCTGCAGCAATCAATGCTTGATTATGGGGTTAAAGATTATACTGTCCTAGACCGTAGCGGGCTAAAAATTGGTGTTTTTGGCTTATTGGGTAAGGATGCAGCTTCTAAAGCACCGATGGCGGAAGTCGAGTTCACTGATGCTGTTGAAAATGCCAAGCGCGTTGTCAAGATACTAAAGCAAACGGAAAAAGTAGATCTTATAATCTGCCTTTCCCATTTAGGTACATCGCCAGATCCTACGAAATCTGAAGATGAACTACTCGCCCAGAAAGTCCCTGAGCTTAATATTATCATCAGTGGTCATACACATACAAAGCTCACGGAACCCATAGTCGTAGGGGAAACAATCATAGGCTCAGCTGGAAAGTATGGCGAAAGCTTAGGAATGATAGATCTTATACAGAAGACTGAGAACAATTGGAACTTGAACGATTATAAGCTTAAACAAATAGATCATACCTTTAAGCCTGATCCAGATATCTCCCTGAAAATTGATTATTTCAAGAGTATTGTGCAAGAAAAGTACCTTGATCATTTCGGAATGGAGTTTGACGAAGTTCTGGCAACTTCGACCTTTGATTTTGTCCCAACACCAGAAATTGGCAAGCAACACGCTGAGGATACACTAGGCAACTTGATTAGCGATGCTTATATATATGCGGTAAAAAAAGCTGAGGGAGTAGATTACGAACCAGTTGCAGTGGCCATTGTACCTGTTGGTACGATTCGCTCCTCCTTTGTCAAAGGGAATATCACGGTAGCAGATGCTTTCTCTGCCAGTTCTTTGGGTATTGGTCCAGATCTTATTTCGGGCTATCCGTTGATTTCTGTCTATCTTACCGGTAAAGAATTGAAGACAGCCTGTGAGGTGGATGCATCTATTGCACCGATCATGGAAGATGCCCAGCTCTATATGTCGGGTTTAAATTTCACATTTAACCCAAATCGATTAATTTTAAATAAAGTAACCGATTCCATCTTGCAAAAATCTGATGGTCTCCTGCAAGAGATAAAGGATCAGGAACTCTATCGTGTTGTGGTCGGTTTATACTCAGCCCAGATGTTATCTGTCGTGGGAGATAAATCACTGGGACTATTATCAATTGTACCAAAAACCAAGGTTGGCACTCCAATTACTGACTATGAAGCACATGTAATTACAGATAAAATCAGTGGGCGAAATAACGAACTTAAGGAATGGTTTGCGCTTGCCGAATATCTAAAGTCATTTGACAAAGTGAACGGAGTTGCTCGGGTTCCTGAATATTACCAAGAGACCCAGCAAAGGAAGATCGTAGAGGATAATAAGAACCTCAGTTCCTTAATTAAGAATCCCAATCGGTTTGCCTTTGCTGCCGTTGCTGTGGGCATACTTATGATCGCAGGAATTGCTTTAGTCATGGTGAAGCTTTTAACTCGGGCAAAACGTCGAGAACAAAAAAAGGAGAAGGGGGCAGCTTTGTAGCAACCCTTCTCCCTGGTCATTCAAGTCAGAAAGTATAACTGAAGGTTAGATACTTTCTTTTTACAATAGGCGTTAAATCAGTCTCTTCGTTCTATTGCCATACCAACCATGATCATCCCCGTAATAGCGAGTGCGTGAAAAATAAACCAACCGGG
This sequence comes from Desulfosporosinus burensis, assembly GCF_054657535.1. NCBI lineage: Bacteria > Bacillati > Bacillota > Clostridia > Eubacteriales > Desulfitobacteriaceae > Desulfosporosinus > Desulfosporosinus burensis. The sequence goes on along the minus strand of NZ_BAAHYN010000010.1, from coordinate 239,694 downwards.
TTCAAGAAAGCTAAATGTTCCAGGGTCGACCTTTCCTATTCTCATATTCATACTAAAGCCCACCTCCATAACGAAAATTTAGGTCACGACAGTATAGTTTCTGTTAGGCTAAGGGTTAAAATACTATAATTTAACTGGGAATACCTTCCTAAGTTCAGGTTTTGGCTATTTCAGCTTGTTGAGTGCATAATTTTTCTTCAAACCGTACATCATACCTATTTAGGGACAGTCACTTTGACGAGGGTATGGAGTACGGAGGGGTTTTGGTGCGGATTTTAGCATTCTTGCTTGCTGTGACTATTCTAATACTACTTAGTTTAGCCATGAAAGCTGAAGTTGATTTTCGATATCGACGGATTGAAGAGAAAGATGATATCGATATCCATTTGCGAGCCTTTTATGGTTTATGGCACATTCAATATCAAATTCCAACCCTTCAATTAGAATGGGAGAAGGGTCCCCAGCTTAAATACGAACAGGTGGCAGAGGCAAAAGGGGGAACACGTCAGGCTAGCCGTAAAGCGCGATTTCGCTATTTCCGCCGAGGTCTGTTATTACGGCTTTGGCCCAAAATACCTCGGTTATTAAACTATTTATCTCGGTTGAGGAGTGAATTTTACCGAGGGATCCATTGTAAGGCCATCAATTGGCGAATCGAAATTGGCTATGAGGATGCTCGTCACACTGCAATTGCTGCCGGGACGTTTTGGACCATGATTGGATTTGCTCTTTCACGCCTTTATCGACAAGTGACGGTCGAGGTAGCTTGTCCAGAGTTAGTCGTTGTTCCTCAGTTTAAGAAAGAGGGTTTCTTTTGTGATATTCAATGCATATTCCATTTGAAAATCGGTCATATTATTTTTATTGGAATAAATATACTGAGAACATTTAAGTGGGGTATAAGGGGGTAGACGCATGGGAAATCATCCAATCGAATCATTAATGAAAACAGCCATGGAGAGTATCCAACAGATTGTTGATGTCAACACGATTGTTGGAGAAGCGGTAGAAACCCATGATGGATCCATGATTATTCCGATTTCACGGGTGTCGTGTGGTTTTGCAGCAGGCGGGAGCGAATTTGCCTCACAAGAGGATAGCAAAGAGCATGCTCATACTGGAGGACAAGCACCCCCACTTCCTTTCGGAGGCGGCGCTGGTGCAGGAGTGTCTGTACAACCAGTTGCTTTTTTGGTCGTAGGAAATGGGAATATTCGGCTTCTTCCAGTTGATAGTAATGTGGTAGTAGACCGTTTGATTGATACAGTTCCTGATTTGTTAGATCGAATTACTGGTATGTTTCACAAGAAAAAGAAAGTTTCGGAAGATATCATTATCGCCCGTGACTAATGGCATTATAGTCTAGATTTAGGCCAAACAAAAAGAACGGATTACGTTCTTTTTTGTTTGGCTTTTTCATACTTATCATAAAGTATAACTTATGTTACATACTTTCTGGAGGTCCCTTTTCGCCATCACGGCATCTAGCCATGGATGGCGATGGTCTCTTCTCACCATCCATGGCTACAGAGACACTCGGCCATCACGGCGCCCAGCCATCCATGGCGGCGCTCTAACCTCGAACGTCCTGTTCGAGTCATGGCCAGCGCATATGTTATCAGTGCAACTAAGATTTCCGCCGGCGCCAAGGCTTGGCGCAAGCCAAGTTTTCTATATACATTTTAGGCAGGGGAGTGGGACATGGTTAATCTCATCTGGCTTTTAATGTTGGCGATTGGGATTATTGTCTCAGCGTACAATGGACATATCGAAACTGTTACTGCCTCTGCCATGAAAGCAGCCGAACTTGGGGTAGAGGTTGCTATTGAACTGATTGGCGTGATGAGCTTGTGGTTAGGGCTCCTGCGTTTAGCTGAGGAAGCAGGTTTTGTCAGAGGAATTGCCCGAGTATTTGGTCCTTTAGTTCGTCTTTTATTTCCTTCCCTAAAGCCGAATAGTCCTGCACTGGGAGCCATTATCATGAATTTAAGTGCTAATGTGCTAGGCTTGGGTAATGCTGCAACCCCTTTTGGCTTGAAGGCTATGCAAGAACTTCAAAAAGAAAACTCAACACCAGACGTGGCCAGCCCAGCTATGATTACGTTCCTAGCCTTAAATACCTCTTGTATAACGCTTATCCCAGCTACGATCATTGGTGTGCGTCTTAAGGCGAATTCCGTTAATCCAACCGAGATAATTGGAACGACAATAGTCGCGACAGGATGCGCAATGACGGTCGCCATCCTGGTAGATTATTTTATTCGTAGGAGAAGTAGGAGAAAACGATGAACGTTATTGCTGAGATTTCACGCTGGGCTATCCCTATACTTTTATTACTCATCCCTGTGCTGGCTTACCTGCGCAAGGTTCCCGTCTACGAATCCTTCGTAGCAGGAGCGGAGGATGGATTTAAAACAGGAGTCAAAATCCTCCCCTTTTTGATTGGCATGTTGGTATCCATTAGAGTTTTCATAGACTCAGGGGCATTGGAAATAGTGGCCCGCTGGCTACAGCCAGTCTTTATGTTTTTGGGTTTAGATTCAAATTTTGCTGACATCATTCCTCTAGCTATTATGCGCCCCCTCAGTGGATCAGGCGCTTTAGGGGTAGCAACACAGCTGATTAATCAACATGGACCAGATTCCTATATTGGCCGCTTAGCATCAACCCTCCAAGGGAGTACGGATACGACATTCTTTGTATTAACGGTCTATTTTGGTTCTGTAGGCATTAAAAAGTATCGATACGCTCTCAAATTAGGTTTAATAGCGGATGCCATCGGTTTAATAGCTTCTGTATGGATCGTCAACAAGGCGTTTTATTGAACCGTTCTTTGTGCATACTAACGATGAACCGAAAGGGGGACATTGTTGTATGCTTTATATTGTTTTACCAGCTTATAATGAAGATCAAGCGCTACCAGCTTTACTCGAGGACATTGAACAGACCTGCGCACCCATCCCCCATCAGATCGTGATCGTCAACGATGGGAGTACTGATCATACTTCAGATGTTGTCCGGAGCTTTGCTCAAATCCATCGAAATATTCACAACGTGAATCACTCTCAAAATCAAGGTCTAGGAGCTGCCTTAAACAGCGGTTTCCAATATGTCTTGAATTTCAACAGGTTTTCTGGTGACCCATTAGATGATCAGCTTGACAAGAATCAGAACGCTCCGGATATGGTCATTACAATGGATGCAGATAATACTCAACCCGCAGAGTGTATTCCCCTGCTTTATGAAGCCATTTGCGCTGGGGCTGACCTCGTGATTGCCTCTCGATACGTTTCAGGTGGGGAACAAAATGGGCTTTCTTTAGGGCGGAGGGGATTATCTTGGGGAGCTGGTAGAGTAATGCATTATTTTGCCCCTATCAAAGGAGTACGGGATTATTCTTGTGGCTACAGAGCTTATCGTCTTGCCTTATTGGCTGAAGGGACTCGACAATATGGTCCGGAAATTATTAAAAGTCGCAATTTTTCAGGGATGGTTGAATTGCTTCTCAAAGTTGCACCCTTTGCAGAGTGCGTCACTGAAATTCCTTTAAAACTTCATTATGAGCTCAAAAAAGGTGCCAGTAAACTGAAAATAATGCCAACAATTTGGGGATATGTCCAACTGATATATCAACTAAAACGTAATAAGTGGAGAACAGTAGAATGGGCCGAGGAATAAGACAATGGTGGTTGTTTTTAATAGTTCTTGTGGCCTTAGGACTTAGGCTGCGAGGAATTACTAACCCATTATTAGACAATCAGGCTTGGCGACAAGCCGATACGGCGAGCATGGCCAGCCATATGCTCGGACGCTTAACCGATCTACCGAATGTCTTTATTCCCCTTCTTAGTTATGATGGAATAACCCCTCAAAGAGTAGAATTAGAGTTTCCATTTTTACCCTACCTTTTGGCTTGGACCTGGACCATCTTCGGTTGGGCAGATCTTTGGGGACGGTTATGGTCAGTTATGCTATCGTTGCTTACGATCGGCGGAATTTATTATTTGGGGAGACAGATGTTTACAGACCGGGCAGGGCTTTTTGCAGCTGCTATTTATACCTTAATGCCCTTATCGATCTATTATGGTCGAGTTGTCATGCCTGAACCAATGGCTCAAGCTTGGAGTGTTTGGGCGTTGGCTATACTCTGCAAGTGGAGGAAATCCCAAGCGGAGCGCGGAAGTTGGAAAGTAGGTCTATTGATGGCTGGTGCAATACTTGCTAAGCTTCCGCAGTTGATGTTGTTTCCGGTAGCCTTGCTATTGGGTTTTTGGCCTCTCAGATCGAAGGCCGTAGGACAGCTTATTCGTTATAGTGTGATTGTGCTCATTCTACCTATGGTATACTATTTGTGGGTACATTATTACTCACCGCCTTCAAGTCAATTTGTTTCTGGAATAATGACTGGAAACATGGCCAATCCCAATTTAGACTGGAAGTTATTAGAAAAAAACGTGGAGCAAGGACTAACTCTTAGTATGCTTATCCTTGCAGGTATAGGCGTACTTCGACTTTTATTTTTTCCGTCTCCAGTACGAATAGTCCTTTTGACTTGGGTGGGAGTGAGTGTTCTTTACGTTGGAGTCGTTTGTGTGCGGATTCCCTTGGATTATTATTTAGTGCCGATTCTGCCGCTGATAGCCTTGCTAAGCGCCTATGCCCTCGATGGAATAAAAGATATTCGAGGAGCGTTACTAGTGATTGTGCTTATAGCCTTGCTCAACTTAGATGCTTATACCTATTTAACGCCAAAGTATCAGTGGAGTTCAGACTATCTAATTCAGGCACGATGGATTAAAGAAAATACGCCTGAATCCAGTATATTAGTGTTAAGCGACTCGCCCCCAATGACGTTTTATTATGCGAACCGGGTAGGGTTTCGTTTAACCACTGTAAAAGATCAGGAAATAGCTGCTCAACTACTGCAAAAATTCGCAGCAGATTATCTTGTTCGACTGCCTAAAAGTGAGCAAAAAGATCAATTTTGGGAACAGGTCCAAGGAAGTTATCCGGAAATCGGTCCGGGAATTTATGATTTGAAAGCCAAATAGAGAATTCTTGTGGCATTGAGTTGTGCTTAAGTAGACAAATGAGAAAGTTAATGGAAGGTGAGATTATGGAATTAGACGTAGGGTGCGGAGAACGTTTGCAAAAAGTACTCGCCCAGGCTGGAGTTGCTTCACGACGACATGCCGAGAAACTGATCCTTGACGGTCGTGTGACGGTTAATGGAGATAAGGTGACAGCTTTAGGGACCAAAGTCGGAGTTCGAGATCAGATCGAAGTGGATGGACGTCTGGTTAAACGAACCGAGGCTTTGTACTATTATTTACTGAATAAACCAGTCAGCGTGATTACCAGTGCCAGCGACCCAAGAGGGCGACCGACTGTGGTCGATTTATTAAAAGATGTTCCGGTTCGGGTTTATCCGGTAGGCAGGTTGGATTATGATACTTCTGGATTATTGGTACTTACAAACGATGGAGATTTAGCCCATCGTTTAATGCATCCCTCGTATGGAATCGAGAAGACCTACCGAGTTTGGGTCCAAGGTCCGGTGGGCATTCATGCTCTTGAAACTTTGCAGCAGGGGGTACTTTTAGAAGATGGAAAAACCGCTCCCGCCCAAGTTCAGCGCGTAAGCGGTCTTTCCCAGCGGACGAAAGGAGGATCAAAGAACGATCCTCTGGAAGTCTTGGAAGTGACAATTCATGAGGGGCGAAATCGTCAAATCAGACGAATGTTTGAGGCTGTTGGATATTTAGTCGTCAAACTTGAACGAATTCGATTCGGGCCATTGAAATTAATCCAAAACCTTACTCTCCGCCCAGGTTCTTACCGAGCTCTTACTGAAGAAGAAGTCAAGCAATTGCGTTCTAAGGTGGGACTTTGAAGATAAGATAGTTAACCAAAAGGGTATATAGGGTGCTCGATTTCTTTGTTCCAGATTTCTATGTCTCTTCCACCAAAGGAACGCAAGGCATTGGCCACGGAATTAATCTTTTCATGGCTGGTCTGGATCAAAACTAACCAGTGCCCTGTGCGAACTTCATGTTCATAATGTCTAGCTCTAACCTCAGAAAGACCATAGCTAAATAGAGCTTCGTTCAGCCCGCGACTCTGAGGTTGGTGCATTAGTTGACTCGCCAGCGGTCCAGCGACGACAACTTCGCCAAGGTCAGCAACTACAAAGGGCGGAGCTTGAACTAACCAGGCGTTAAATTTGTCCAAGTTGATTTCACTGGGGTAATAAGCCAATTCATTAGCAATTTCTTCGCGAAACTCACCTTGGTGAATATATTCGCTTCGAACTATAACGGATATTTTACTGTTAGCTAAGGATTCCCCTTGAATTTCTTCAATAGCCTCTTTAGTCTGTTGAGGTCCTTTAAAAATTGCAATGGCGGTTTTGAGCATTTTGTACCCCCCTAAAAATCTACCTTTGGATTTTTCTTAGTATGTCCAAAATTCTAACCCTAAAGCAAGGCTTGCAGGAGAAATATAAACCTTTGGAGAATAATTTTAACTACATAATTGCGAAAAATGATTGTTATAGCTGAAAGAATGAGTTAATTAAGAAACGGGGAGAGCCGAGAATGAAGATACGGATTGGAAATGAGCTTCTAACAGAACACGTTCGCGTACGGATTCGGGTAGATTATCGCGGAGAATCAAAAAGTGGACGATTTTTCTTTGGAGGCAAGAGTAAAGAGCTCATGGCTGAATCGATCAGGGAACAACAGGTTGCTTTACTTCGCAATGTTCCACTGCAAGGTATCTTTATTGAAGATATCGATTTGAGTCTAGATATCTATGCTGTGACAGAGAGTGAGGGGAGACGCTCCCAAGAGGTTGCTTATGCCCCGATTATCTTGACACTTCGGATCGAGAACCTCGACGATTTGCTTCCAATCCTGATTAAACCTGAGTTTCGCAAGATTGAGTTTCTTAGTCCTGAAACAGTTTCACTTCACCGCTTGGATATGGAACGCCTGCTCTTTCGGTTAAGTCAATCATTTCAGCAAGAGATGAAAATATTAGAACATAAGTATTCACGTTAATTGTCATATATGGCCTGCATATCATTAGTTGAAATCATAGATATTAATCATAGATATTAATCATAGATATTAATCATAGATATTACTAGAAGAAGCTCAAAGAGGTGTTGAGCCTGTTTATTCTGTGCATTTGTGTGCCTTATCACCAGTAACTACACTATATTTCAGCAACTTGGCTAGGTGAAAAGAGGATGAATCTATGGAATTACTAATGGAATTGGCTGAAAGGCTCAGTGTTATTGCCACCATAGCGTTACTGATGACGAAGAGTCAAGTCTTTCGTCGATATTTGAGTTCCCAAATAACCCAACGTGAGAAGTTGACTTTGATTCTGATTTTTGGCATATTATCCATGGCAGGAACCTATTCAGGGGTCTCAATTAATGGGGCTTTGGCTAATACGAGCGCTATTGGAACAGTAAGTGCAGGCTTGCTCGGCGGACCTATGGTAGGGTTAGGGGTTGGCGCTATTACAGGATTACACTTTTATATCTTTTATGGAGGATTTACCGGTTTGGCTTGTGCAGTATCCCCTATAATGCAGGGCTTATTAGGAGGACTCGTTTATTGGCTGGCACGGGAAAAAGCCTGCGATTGGAAGGTTGGCATCGGGCTTGGGGTAATTGCACAAATTATGGAAATGGTCATTATTCTTATGCTGGCTCGTCCTTTCGTTGAAGCATGGAACCTTGTTATGATCATTGCCACGCCAATGCTGGTAAGTAATGGTATTGGAGTGGGCATTTTTCTATACATTTACAAGACAGTTTATATTGAAGAGGAGCAGATTGCAGCCATTCAAGCTCAGAAAGTGCTACAAATTGCCGATAAGACATTGCCATATTTCAGGAAGGGTCTTAATTTGGAAAGTGCTCAGAAAGCAGCCGAAATCATTCAAAGAATGTCCAATGTGGCGGGAGTGGCATTAACGGATACGGAACAAATTATCGCATTTGTCGGTTTAGGAGCGGATCACCATTTTAGTGGACAACCAATTTTGACAGAGGCAACCCATAAAGTATTACAAACTGGAAAACCTTTTCAAGCAATATCTGAAAAGGAGATAGATTGCCTGTATCCAAATTGTCCTCTGCGCTCGGCAATTGTCGTACCCTTATGTCCAGGAGAGAAGACTATCGGTGTTTTAATACTTTATCGTGATCAGCGTGGCAAATCGGTTATGGACGTAACCTTAGCGGAAGGCTTAGGGAAGCTTTTCTCCACTCAACTCGAACTAGCTGATCTCGAACATCAAAAAGAGTTGAATGTTGCAGCCGAAATCCGTGCACTTCAAGCTCAGATTCAACCACATTTTTTATTCAATACCCTTAATACCATCGTGAGCTTGATTCGGATGCAACCCGAAAAAGCTCGTGAAGTTCTTATTTTTTTGGGTGAATTTTTACGTCACAACATGCGTCAAGGGGTTGTTTTCCATTCCGTGCGGGAAGAATGTGAACACGTACAAGCCTATCTGGCTATCGAAGAGGCTCGATTTAGAGACAAGTTGAAGGTCAATCTGGACATTGGTGCAGGGACAGCAGGTGTTTTACTACCACCGCTCATACTGCAACCGCTGGTAGAGAATGCAGTAAGACACGGGCTTTTACCCAAGGAAAACGGAGGTACAGTCACAATTCATACTCACATAGAGGGGGATAACTTAGATGTAGTAGTTCAAGATGACGGAATTGGTATATCTAATTTTAAGTTGCGCGACATTATTGAAGGGGATCAAGATGAACGTGATGAGATCGGTATAGGTCTTAAGAACGTACATCGACGTTTATTAAGACTCTACGGACAGGGACTTCTGATTGAAAGCACTCTTGGTGAGGGAACTATTATTTCGTTTCGAGTACCAACTTCCGGAAGTGTACTTAGGGGGGTGACTTAATGATCAAAATAGTGATAGTGGATGATGAACAACCAGCACGTGAAGAACTTCGATTTTTGTTAGAGCAAAATTCTAAAGTAAGAATCGTCGGTGAGTTTTCAAGTGGAGCTGAAGCCATTGAGAATATTCCCAGCTTACAACCGGCGGTCATTTTTATGGATGTCCATCTGCAGGACATGGATGGACTAGATGTTTTTCGTGCTCTTCAACAGTTGAATGTTCATGCATCCGTCGTTTTTGCCACCGCTTACGATGTTCACGCCATACGCGCCTTTGAACTCAATGCCGTGGATTATATTCTTAAACCCTTTTCTAAGGAACGTTTAAAGGTTACGATTGATCGGATACAGCAACGTTTGCAGCCAAATGACCTTGAATTGTCGTTGAAAATAACACGACTTATTCAGGAGATAGGGGTTAAACAACTGCCACGCAAACTTGCGGCAACCAGTAAAGGACGCGTCGTCCTGATTGACCCACAGGAGTTGCTTTATGTGGTCGCTGAGGGTCGCTACGCCAGTTTGGTCACAGCACAAAGAATGTGGCCCACCACTTTCAGTTTGTATGAAATCCAAGAGAGACTGGATCCAGCTCAGTTTTTACAAACTCACCGAGCTTACATCGCTAACCTTGATCGTATCAAAGAAGTGATTCCTTGGTTTAACTCGACTTATAAGATTATCATTGATGCAGAGAATTCGCCTGAAATACCGGTGAGTCGAACTTATATTAAAGGACTTAAAGATCGGTTGGATGTCTGAGTGTTCTCTTTCGAGAACACTTTTTCTTTTGCCAAATATTCAATAATGTAATAGATTACATCAATCAGTAATCTCATGTCAGATAATTTATGTTTCATGTAGACATTCTAGAGAATTGCTACAGATTGTATTATGCTAAAGCTAATTCGTTGAAAGGAGGAAATAATAGTCGGCTATGTCTGAAAATTAGAAAGTCATTGAATTATACCAACTAAATGAAAGCTGAATATTGAAAGGGAGTTGGATTATGCAGTTTTTTCAAAATTATAACCCACTAGGCAGTCCAGTTTTGTCTACTCTTGTGGCTGCAATCCCTATTGTTGCATTATTATATTTACTTGCGTTCCACCCCAGGACTGATAAAAATGGAAATAAACACAGAGGAATTGAACCTCCTCCGGCCGCACTTATTTCTGGTTTTCTAGCTATCCTTATCGCAGTATTCATTTTAAAGATGCCTTTGGCTTCAGCATCAATGGCATTTGTTAACGGAGTCGCTTACGGTCTTTTTCCAATTGGTTGGATTGTTGTCGCGGCTATGTTCCTCTATACGATTACTCTTGTTAGCGGACAATTTGAAGTTGTTAAGGACAGCGTGAGTAATCTATCTGCTGACAGACGAATTCAGGCTATTCTTATTGCTTTCTCCTTCGGTGCGTTTATTGAAGGTGCCGCTGGTTTCGGTACTCCAGTTGCAATTGCTGGTGCATTAATGGTAGGTTTAGGATTTAAACCCTTTACTGCTGCAGTACTTTGCTTGATTGCCAATACTGCTCCAGTCGCCTATGGTGCCATCGGTACTCCGGTTATCACTCTTGCGAAAGTCACTGGCCTTAATGAATTTGCGCTGAGTGCTATGGCTGGACGCCAACTGCCGTTCTTTTCTTTAATAATTCCTATCTGGACCATTGCTACCATGATTTATATGGATAAGAAAAGCATGAAAACTGTTGTAAAAGATACAATGGAAGTTTTGCCTGCTCTGCTTGTAGCAGGTATCAGTTTCGCTATCACTCAGTTCTATGTTTCTAACTTTATCGGTCCAATGTTGGTCGATATTCTTGGTGGTATAGTCTCGATGGGTGCGGTAATTATCTTCCTTAAAGTCTGGCAGCCTAAAACAACCTATCGTTTGGCTGGTGAAGCCCCTGTGAAAGCTGGTGTCAAGCATACTAAAAAAGATGTTTTGGTGGCTTGGATACCTTGGGCATTCCTAACAACGTTTGTATTCCTTTGGGGACTTCCGCAAGTTAAACTCTTAATAAACAAGTTCTTCACTTACCCTCTCCAAGTACCTTTCTTGCATAACGTGGTTATTAAGACTGCGCCTGTCGTACCTAAAGATAGCCCTGAGGCGGCATTATACACTTTGAACTTGATTTCAGCCGCTGGAACTGGTATCTTCATCGCTGCATTATTGACCGGTATATTCTTAAGAATTACGGCCGATCAGTGGATGGAATCAGTAGTGCGTACCGCAAAGAGAATGAAAACCCCACTGCTCACGATCGGACTGGTTATGGGTATGGGCTTTACCACTAAATTTGCTGGTCTAGATGCTATCCTGGGTCTCGCGTTCACCAAAACTGGCTTTATGTATCCGTTCTTCGCGGCTATGTTGGGTTGGTTGGGAGTATTCTTGACTGGTAGTGACACTTCTTCCAACGTATTGTTTGGAAACATGCAGAAAATTACTGCTGAGCAGTTAGGACTCGATCCTATCTTGATTGCAGCTTCTAACAGCACGGGCGGCGTCATGGGTAAAATGATTGATGCACAAAGTATCGTTGTCGCAACCGCTGCTTGTTACGAAGATAGGAAAGAAGGTAGCCTTGCAGTTGGACCGATCTTCCGTACAGTGTTTTGGCATAGTATCACATTAGCGGCACTCGTCGGAGTACTCGTCATGCTGCAAGCGTATGTGTTCAAATGGATGGTTCCTCCTGCTAATTGGGGTGGAGGAGCAGCGGCAGCGATAGTTGCCTATAAACTGAGTGGTACACAGCTTCTAGCTATATTAGCAGGGCTGCTTGGTGGATCTTATGTCCTAGGAATGGTACTAGGTACGAAAAAATAATAAAATCTGTTATCTATTCGGAAAGGCTCCTCAAATTCACAAGTGTAAAATCGAGGAGCCTTTCCAGACTCTGGCATGAGTCTAATTCAGGATTTTTGAGACCTGTGCAACTCCGACGAGCATCGGTGTTCCAACCGCTCCGAAGGAAACAGAGGTACTCTGAATCAACATACTGGCTACGGACGGCAGCCATAGCCGGAATTCAAGTCCAACCATCAAAGGAACAGAAAGTGCAGCAGGAGTACCGAAATCCTGCTGCACTTTCAATTAAAGGAATCAAACAACGTGAATTCTGTATCGATAAGGGTTGGGTGTACTCGTCATTTTAATATAATCGGTTGTCTAAGGAATAATGACGATCGGATTAGGGATGTGGGGATGGAAGGAATTTAACTCTTCCTCTATTATTTATAAAGTAAACTCTCCCAACCTTATAGTACTCCTCCCTCTTAGTGGGAGGAATTTTGCTATCCATGACATTTAATAACTGGTAATTCGCGAGTGATAAAAAGTATCATAATGTATTGATTTGTGTCATTGTCGTGCCGACTGCAATGCGGGACAGTTAAATTTGATAGTTGTTCATTCCCTCAATGAAAATCCGAGAGGCTATATGAGAGATTTCATTTTCTTATTGAAATTTCTACTAAATTGAATTAATATAGGGATAGGTGGTCTGACAGTCAGACATAAACAGATAATTAATAGCTTCATTATTAAGGGGGTAAATGGATGTTAGCTCGTGAAGTCATACAAGAACTAATTCAAGTGCTCGGTGCAGAGAATGTCCTCACAGAGCAGGAAGACTTACTGACCTATGCTTATGACGCAACCGCTGCCATGAAACATCATAAGCCGGATGTTGTAGTTTCGCCCCTTTCCACCGAACAGGTGTCAGAGGTTGTAAAAATTGCCGTACGCCATCAAATCCCAATCTATCCACGTGGTTCAGGTACTAACCTTAGCGGGGGAACCATTCCCACTAAGGGTGGCATCGTACTCTCAATGCTTAATCTCAATAAAATCCTCGAGGTAGATCAAGATAATTTAACAGCAACTGTTCAACCGGGAGTGATCATCCAAGCTCTCAATGATGAAGTAGTTAAGCTAGGTTTGTTGTATCCCCCGGATCCTGGAACTGTGACGACAGCGACCATGGGTGGTTCGGTATCCGAATGCTCAGGCGGATTGCGCGGACTGAAATACGGAGTTACCAAACATTATATTATGGGTTTACAGTTGGTCTTAGCCAATGGAGAAGTCATTCGTTGGGGTGGGAAAACGGTTAAAAACGTCACAGGGTATGATTTAGTTGCCCTCTTTACTGGTGCTGAAGGAACTTTGGGGATTATCACGGAAATCATCGTGAAACTTATACCAGCCCCGGAGGCTCGCAAAAGCATTCTAGCCATTTTTGATGATGTTGATAAGGCTGGAAAGGCCATTGCTTCTATTATACGCAACAAGATTATTCCAGCAACCCTCGAAATTATGGATAATGCGACCATTCAAACAGTTGAACATTTTGTGCATGCCGGACTGCCATTGGATGCAGAAGCTGTTCTGTTGGTTGAAGTAGATGGGTACAAAGAAGTAGTTGAGCGGGAAGCAGTTTTGGTCGAGCAAATTTTACAGGCTGAGGGAGCTACTGAGGTGAAAATCGCCAAAAACGATAAAGAACGGGATCTATTGTGGTTGGCTCGCCGAAGTGCCCTGCCCGCTCTTGCTCAGAAAAGACCGACGACAGTCTTAGAAGATGCGACGGTTCCAAGAAGCAAAATTCCCGATATGCTCAAAGCAATTCGTAAAATTGCCGAAAAGCATCGTCTTCAAATTGCCACATTCGGGCATGCCGGAGATGGTAACTTGCACCCTACGATTCTTACGGATGAACGGGATACAGACGAAATGAAACGAGTTCACCTTGCTGTGGACGAGATTTTCCAAGTGGCAATTTCTCTGGGAGGAACTCTTTCAGGGGAACATGGAATTGGGATTGCTAAAATGAAATATCTAGATTTAGAATTTGGAGAAGCCGGTGTTGCAGCATTGCGACGTATAAAAGAAGCCCTGGATCCCAACTATGTGTTGAACCCTGGGAAGATTGTAAGGAGGGACTAATCGTGTCCGTATATAATTCGCTGGATTCGATTACCGATGAACTCCATAAGTGTATGAAATGCGGAAACTGCATGGCCGTATGCCCGATTTATAAAGAAACTCGTCAAGAAGTGGGCGTTGCCAGGGGAAAAATCAGTCTAGTGGAGTACCTCATTTCTGGGGAACTTGACATGACAAAGGGACTAGCGGATCGCTTTTCCCTTTGCACTACCTGCATGGCCTGTAATACCAACTGTCCTTGTGGGGTTCGATTTGATAAAATCATCCTTGCTGCAAGGGCAGAAGCTGTTCGCAAAAAAGGATTGCATTCAGTTAAAAAGATTGCCTTTACCGCCTTAAAGATGCAAAAATTGTTTGATTTTGGCATGAAGGCAGGTAGTGTATTCCAGGGTGTAGCCCTAAAGCACTTACCCCATAAAAGTGATCGGATCGCGCGGATGCGTTTTGACGTCGGCATAGGAACTGAAAAAGTGTTTCCGATGTTGGCCAACAAAACGTTGCGTTCTGAATTTCCTGAAGTAATACCAGTCAAAAACCCAAAAATGAGAGTGGCCTTTTTTACGGGGTGTATGATCAATTATTTCTACACAGACATCGGTAGAGCAGTCGTCGAGGTGCTTACTGAAAATGATATCGAAGTCGTCATTCCCAAGAACCAGGGATGTTGCGGTATTCCAGCCTCGGTCAATGGAGACGTTCACTCAGCCCGTGCCTTAGCAAGACGTAATCTGAGGGCGTTCGAAAAATTAGGTGCCGATGCCTTAGTCGTGGCCTGTTCTTCGGGAGGGACCGCTTGGAAGCATGTCTTTACTGAACTATTGGAGAATGATCAGGAATTTAAAGCCTTGGCAGATAAATGGGCTGGAAAGTCTTACGATATTTCCGAGTTCCTAATTCATAAAGTACCCTTTAAAAAGGAAGGCTTAGGTCGTGTGGAACGCAAAGTCACCTATCATGATCCTTGCCACTTAAACCGTGGGCAGGGGATCAGCAGTGAGCCACGCGAAATCCTGAAGAGTATTCCCGGAGTAGAAGTGATTGAAATGAAAGAGCCAGGTCGGTGTTGTGGTATGGCCGGATCTTTCAGTATAGTACACCCTGATCTTTCCGTGCAGATATCAGATCGTAAAACAGCTGATATTGCCCTAACTCATACAGACACTGTAGCAACGGGCTGTCCTGCTTGCCGCTTGCAACTGAAAAGTGGGGTTGAAAATGCTGGAATTGAGGAAGAAGTAGTGCACACAATCCAAATTCTCGCAGAATCTTATCGGTCAGGAAAAAAAAGGTAATTCCTTATTAAAGGTTGATATCGCTCGAATAAAGGACTATTGAACATGGAAGCACTCAACAAATAAGTGTTTCCATGTTCTTTTAAGTTCAGACTTGTGTTACACTATTTACTGGTACAATTATTGATACCAATGACGAGGAGTGAAAAAGGGTGAATTTGAAACCCATTAAAACCCGGAAAATCTACGAGCAGATTGTTGACCAAGTGGGACATCTGGTTGCTGAAGGACAGTTAAAGCCCGGTGACCGTTTACCCTCAGAACGAGAATTAGTTGAGCGGTTTCAAGTAAGTCGAGCCTCTATTCGAGAGGCTATTAGTGCTCTTGAGATGATGGGTTTAATCGAAGTACGTTCAGGAGAAGGAACGTACATTAGACAGGTTAACATTGAATCTGTCGTTACCCCGCTCGCTTGGATGCTATTCATTGAAACTGATTCGGATTTAGAACTTTATGAAGCTCGAAAGATTTTAGAGGTCCAGGCTGCGGGCCTAGCGGCAGAGCGAGCAGGTGAAGATGAGATCAAAGATTTGTTTGAAGCACTAGAAATTATGCGGATGGACCTTGAAAATCATCGATTAGGGGAAGATGCTGATCATCAATTCCATTATTCAATTGCTAGGGCTACGCATAATAAAATTCTAATTCGGCTCATGAATACGCTCTCAGATACAATGCAAAAGACGCTGAAGTCCAGTCGCAGTCGACTCTACGAACACTGTGATACCCCGAAGAAATTATATGACGAACATTGTAATATTTATGAGGCAATAAAAAATCATGATGTAGAAAAAGCCAAAAAGTCTATGTTGGATCATTTGGTCGGCGTCGAGAAACACTTGGCAAAGTATTTAAATATAGACTAAAAATGGCGAAACACTATTGTGCTTTCCGCCTCTTTTTTAGTCTATTTAGACTTTCACTCTCATGCCGCTATGTGGCGTCACCGATGAATGCCAATGGGCTATTTCCCGGGTAGAAAGTATCAAATTTGAGTAAGTATAGGTCCAACTATGGCGACGACATACCGGGGTTGTTTAGTATCGAATACGCCATAAAGGGCATCCCAAGAGGCATTCGTCACAGAAGTCTCGATGTCAGCTTTAGCTGAACAAGTTCTTATCGAAAGCTGATTGAAAAGTTGTAGTTAGAGGAAATTTGGGATTAAAAGCGAATAGTCATGTAGGAGGAAATGATAGTGAGGATAAGATTATGACATGTCAAATGGTATACTACAATGGGAACTGTCTTAATACGAAAAAGCCGTTTGCCCGGCCTTGTCAATTGTGTATAGAACGTTGTCCGCATCAAGCTATCTCAGAATATCGACAGCTGGATGCTAAACAATGTACGGAATGCGGAGTGTGTATGGCCGTGTGCCCGAGTGACGGTTTTGCAGATCGGACCATGGACAATCTTCATGATTTTCTAATAGAGACTGAAAAAATTGTTTTAAATTGCCCTAAAGCAAGGCCCCTCGGGTTTGAAATCCCTTGCTTGGGAATATTTGATCGAGATAGCTGGATGACACTTATGATTTTGGCTAAGGAAAAGTCTGTCACGATTATGACTGGTGTATGTTCAGATTGCGATGATCGTCTTGCTTGCGCAACGAGTGTTCAGGTTTTTAAACAGGTTCATCTGGACTGGCCAGAGCATCCCCTTGTCCACATTCAAGTTCACGCGGATGAAGGGAGTGCTATTGAACCAGAGCCTGCAGTTGTTGCCCCTCTCCATTTGAAACCGAAAACAAAATCAGGCTGGAGGCAAATGAGCAAGGAAAAGATGGAAGAATGGCTACCAAGCCTGGCCGGCGATGATATATATCCAATACCCAAATCGCGTCAGTGGCTGATTGAGGCTTTAGGGGCTGCTTCAGAGGAGAAAATCCCCTTCAGAGCTTTAACCGTTTCCGATAGTTGTACAAGTTGCGGTGTCTGTGCAGCAATTTGCCCACAAGGCGCGTTACAAAAGCGAGAAGAGATGAATCCTGATCCGAGTACAGAGGAGCTTAACACAGAGGATAAGATCCAGAAATTGCGTCTTATTCTGGAACCCCAAAAGTGTGTTCATTGCCAGCGATGCGTGGAAACTTGCCCTCCAAAAGCATTATCATTTAAGCTTAAATCATTGTCACATCGTTTACTTACGGGTAAAATACTGATCCACGAGGGTCAGCCGGGGTATTGCATTCGATGTGGCAAACGGATTTTTGATAAGGCTGAATTATGTTTAGTCTGCGCAACCAGTGATCCTGATGGCCGCGGTTTTTTTTCGAACTAGCTTTATAGGAGCATGCCAGAGTGGAGGAGCTTAGGAATGGTGACTTCCGCAGCCGCACCCGCACTGGGCACTAGGCTCGTGTGCTTGTTTCTTAGGTTCGCGCAAAAGCTGATTGGCTAAATGAGTTACATGAGAAATGGGCTGTTGTTGAATCTCTTTAGCCAAATTGATAACTTCTTCGATTTCTTGGGGGGTTAAACCTAAGTTTAGGGCCGCTGTGACCGTAACACGAAGGGTTGCAAGGGCATTACAGGCTACTGCTGCAGATATTTGTACTAGAGCAAGGGTCCGTTGGTCGAGACTCATGAAACATTCCTCCTAATTTTGCTTTAGCTGTTCTTGGGACTTGCGATAATCTTAGCACAGAAGAGTTCTGAGGGCAAAGGGGAGGAAGTGTCTTAACATCCTACGGCGATAAGTGTTAGTTGTGGTCAGCGCCTTCGGCGATAGTCTTCACCGGAGACTATCGTGTTCGCACATTGATTGAGGTCTTAGTTTGATTTTCTTAAATATGTGTTTAAAAAAACCTTTGAAATATAGTAATATATCGCAAAGGTTTTTTTTGTCAGTTAGGTTAAAAATTATTTAAGAAAATACAACACCAGAAAACAACAACATTTAAAGCATTTGCTTTGCTGATGTAACTGTTATCTCTAACACTCTAGTTAAAAAAGAGAACTTTTCTTTCATCATATCGAATTCTGAACCTGACTCAAGGTATTTTGCAGTACCTTCAATCACGAAGCCTGTTCCCTGGTAATCTTTATAACCCAAAACTTCTTTACTACCCAAAGCGATCTTTACTTTATTATTTTGATTAACATTTTTTTCTGTTCTACGCATTGCATATGCAGGAATTAAAATTCTTTCATCAGATGTTACCTCTAAATATGAGTTCCAAGTGTTAACCACATGCGGTTCATCTATCCCCCATGACACTATTGAAACTACACCTTCCTTTTTTAGTACATCAAAAAACTTTTCTGTAAGCATTTGTATATTTCCTCCTAAATAATTTATTTAACAATACAAATCTTAATAAGATACAAGATATCGTCGATACGCATTGTCTATCTTTAATATATATTGACTTTATGAAAAAGTCAATATATATTAAAGATAATTATTATCTACTATTGAATCATGTAATATCGACAAAAAATAATTAAGTATTATGTGGGGACTTTATTATTTAGGAGGTGGATTGTATTGCAATTTTCCATAGGAGTAGAGTATGCATTACATTGTTTATTATATATGGTAGATATTCCATCAGGAAAGGCTGTTGGAATTAAAGATTTAGCGACATTTCAGGGAGTTTCAGAAACTTATTTATCAAAAGTATATACAAAATTAAGGAAAGCCGGGATTGTGAAGTCAATTTCAGGTGTTAATGGGGGATATGAGTTAGCACGTATTCCAGAAAGCATAACCTTTTGGAATATAGTTGAAGCAGTAGAAGGGACGACTCCATTATTTCAATGTGCAGAGATTAGACAAAATGAGATATTGTTAGATAAAAATAATTTACCTGATACATATACAAAATGTCCTTGCTTGATAAAAGTTGTAATGGTAGAAGCAGAAGACCAGATGAGACAGTATTTGAACAATAAGACTTTAGGATGGCTTCATGAACAAGTTAGTAACAAGATTCCTGAAGAGCATGGAAAAGCAACGATTGAATGGTTCAATAATACTAAATCGCGATAAAATTGGAAGAAGCATAAAATTGCCACATCAGATTTCTCCAAAACGATTGTTTAATATGCGTGTCTTTGAATTGTCGAGACGAACATTCAAATTACGGAGAACAGCACTATAAATTGGTGTGGCTTTTTTGTAGGTATTAAACTTAATTCGCTACGTCGCATTAGTCTTATTATGCGTCGTAACGGTCTTACAGAGGTTTAACGGGACATCCGCCCGTGGTGCCCTCTGGTCTCGTTAGGCCTATGTTGATATAAACAGCCCGATTATCCATTTCATTTTTAACAATATATCATGAAAAGAGGCAGCAGATATTCCATTAGAATATCTGCTGCCTCAACAATTGACGGAGAACCGGTTATCTTTTTAGGTAAATATTATTTGACCTCCAGCTGAGATGTCATAAAATTCTCCTACTGTCAATATTTTTTCTACTTGATCGCAAAAATCTTCTTTTTTCAATTTGAACATGTCTACGCTAGCTAAGCAAGCATATATTTTGCCGCCAGCGTCATCAATCATTTCGATAAATTCTGGTATCGGTGGAATATCTAATTCTTCCATCTGCTTCTTCATCATCCTAGTTGCAAAATACGACATTCCTGGAATAGCTCCAATTAAAGTGGGTATACCCATTGCCGGATTACCAACAGTGGCGACTTTAATATTGTTCATCTTTTTTTTAGTGATTGCATCCATTCCAAAAAATGTGAAAAATAGATTGGCTTCGATTCCTTGCATTCTTGCTCCATTAGCCATAATTAACGCTGGGTATATTCCCTCCAGAGATCCCTTTGATACAACTATCGAGACCTTTTTAATCTTTTCGTTATTTGACATTTATATTTCCCCTTCCATTTAAACACAACTAACAGGCTTGCTTAATCCGGCTATTTTAGCAGCCTTTAATATAGGTCCTTCTGGAAACAGTCCATATAGTTCTTTGGTTGCAATACCGCCTGCATTTTTAACTCTTCTAATAGTTGGCATTTTTTCTGTTGCAGCAAAATCCTTCTGTAAGAATTCAATCACTTTCCAATGACCTTCGGTTAATTCGTCAATTCCAATTTCTTTTGCTATTGCTTCAGCTATTTCTTTATTCCATTGAGCTATATTAGTCAAGTATCCTTCTTCAGTAACGTCTACAGAATTACCCGCAATTACTTTTTCCATAGCTAATCCTCCCTAATTATTAGTGATTTCTATGATTAAACATCAACCGATAATCCTTCAAGTTTCTTGCCGCTCTTTTTCATATCTGGCGAAACAGTAGGAATCGGA
Organism: Desulfosporosinus burensis; assembly: GCF_054657535.1. NCBI lineage: Bacteria > Bacillati > Bacillota > Clostridia > Eubacteriales > Desulfitobacteriaceae > Desulfosporosinus > Desulfosporosinus burensis. The sequence goes on along the minus strand of NZ_BAAHYN010000010.1, from coordinate 219,211 downwards.
ATGCCTTTCAATAGCATATTCCAGTAGATGTGTCTAAAAGCCAATTTCCCTAAGTGGTTTATTCTCGTTTCTTTTAAGAGTGAAAAAGGGCCAATCCCAGGCAGGGGAAATGTTCCTTCAACAGGCTCAATTTCATAATTAAAATCAATTAAAAGTGCTTTATTGTATCCTGATTCAATAAAACAGTTTGCGTGACCATCGAAGCTAGCAGTTAAAGGCTTATTATTAATATAACTCAGGATATTATCAGTTAGAATTTCTGCTTCAAAATGGGCGACAGAACCAGCCTTTGAAGCTGGAATATCGGTGGCATCCCCAATGACAAATATATTCTCGTGAGCTTTAGATTGAAGAGTGTGTTTATCAGTTGGTACAAAGTTTAAGTCGTCACCTAAATCAGAGCGTTCTATCAGCTTGCTTCCCATATTTACCGGAATCGTTACAAGGAGATCGTAAGTTACTTCTCTGTCATCCAACGATACAAGCTTTCTGCTTTCCGCATCTACATGACTCACATTGAAATTCTTAATTAAATCTATATTTTTTTGTGGAAAATAGTCACCTAAGACATCTGCACACTTCTGCTTCGTAAAGGCACTGTCTAGTGGAGTAACATAACTTAGTTCTACCTTTCTACGATTTTTTTTCTTTTCTGAAAAGAACCAGTCTGCAAGAAAAACAAATTCAAGTGGAGCAACGGGACATTTAATTGGCATTTCACTTATGTGAACAACTAATTTTCCTCCCTCCCAATCTTTCAATTTATCCCTTAGGGCAACTGCACCCTCAATAGTATAGAAGTCGAAAATATCTTTTCTCCATCCCTGGTCTACGCCTTCTACTTCTTCGGGGACAATTTCACATCCTGTTGCAATAATTAATATGTCATAAGGGATAATTTTCTCGTCGCCTAATATGACTTGTTTTTTTTCTGCTTCAATCAACTCTATAGGAGCTTGAATATATTTAACCTCCTTTGGAAGAAGATTAGTTTTTTCTTTTATTACGTCTTTTTCCGAATAGATCCCAAAAGGAATGAACAGAAACCCTGGTTGATAGTAATGTTTTTCATGTTGATCGACAATCGTTATTGACCATTCATTTTTGTTAACTTTCTTGACAAGATGATTGGCCATCATAGTTCCAGCGGTACCTGCCCCCAAAATTAATATTTTCTTCATATTTAACTCCCATTCCGCCTTCTTGATGTATAATTTCTCATGAAGGCTTAAATTTTTATTAACTGATCTTTAAAATATTTTCAAGTATTTTAGTTATTTCCTTTTTTATATCTTTTTCTTCAACTAATGCCTTTTCTATAAATTGCTCAACCATATGTTTACTAATCATTAGCTTAACCTTTGTCATTGAGGCGGTTACAGCCGCCATTTGTACCAAAATATCAGCGCATTCTTTTCCTCCTTCAATCATCTTTTCTATACCGCTGATGTGACCCCGAATAATTCTAAAACGGTTAATTATGGTTTCTTTCTCGGTGTCAACCATATTAACAACTCCTAATTTCTTCATTTACACTTAGTTCATATTTTAACTAGTAAAACTATTCCCGCCCCCCGGGGGGGAGGCTTAAAGTTATTGTACTATTCCTATGTGTTTGTGTCAATGGAAAATCCACAAAAATATCATTACAGACACGCTATAATAGAGCCATCAAGCTTGCTCTTGTTTCTCTTATTAATTTAAAAAACCTTGATATTCTCTGCTTTCAGAGATCTCAAGGTTTTATGGTAACGGTTTAAAAATCTAACTTATGGTGGGTTTGAGAGGACTTGACTCTCACAAAATATCGCCATAATTATTTTGAACACCATTTATTGGTATATAGGATGAAGGATGGTGATATCTTTATGAAAAAACTTTTCTAGAGGGACTTATCCATACAGAACAGCTTATTGACGATATTGTGTTTATGTGTGAAAATCTAAAGAAAGCTACCTATTTTAAAGCAGCCCATTGCTATTCGGCGGAGCTTGTCGTCCCGAGTAGGGTCCGGGAACCTACAGGAACTTACTCGGAACGACAACAAATGACACCTTGCGAGCAAGTTCCGCCGAGTACCAATGTTCAATGAACTTTCCTTCGGGTTATCTTGTTTGCCTATTTATCTTAGGCTCAGCACTTGCATGGTGCGAACAAAGTGCAAGTTGGGGACGGTTCGTGACTTGCATGCTTGACTTCATGCCCGTTCGCATATGTTTCATTGGGAGGAAGTATTTTAACCTGAATAGAGGGGTAGAATTATAAAATTTAATTTCCAAAGCAATAGTGTACATATTATTTAGTTAAAGAAGAAATGTTAAGGTATTGCCTCTGGCTTGAAAAGAGCCACTAAAGAAAGGAATAAACTATGAACGAGTATCAAGTTATTGTGGTTGGTGGTGGAGCTGCAGGTATGATGGCTGCTGGACAAGCGGCTATAGGAGGCGCGAAGGTTCTTTTAGTTGAAAAGAAAGAACGTCTGGGCCGGAAGATTGCGATCACTGGTAAAGGACGTTGTAATATAACGAACGAAGAAAACGTGTCAGATTTTATCAGCCACTACCCTGGAAATGGACGGTTCTTGCACGGTATTTTAAGAGGTTTCGATAATGTGGCCTTACGGGACTTTTTCGCTCGGTACGGGGTCGAGACGAAAGTGGAACGTGGAGGACGTGTTTTCCCGATTTCAGATGACGCTGAAAAGATTGTAGATGCCTTAGCGGCGTTTTTAACAGAAACAGGAGTAGAGGTCCGATCTGGAATCACGGTGGAGGAAATTCTAGTTGAGAACGGTCATGTTGCGGGGGTTCGAGGACATGGTCAGAAAAAGTTCTTGGCGCCTGTGGTGATCGTTTGTACGGGAGGCTCATCCTATCCGGCGACCGGGTCAAGTGGGGATGGATTTCGATTTGCCCGTAAACTGGGGCACAAAGTAATAACCCCCAGGCCCGCTTTGGTGCCACTTAAAACAGCGGAAGATTGGGTGAAGGAGCTTCAGGGATTATCCCTAAAGAACGTTGAGGGGTCCTTGTGGATCGGTGGAAAGAAGCAGATAACTGAGTTTGGCGAAATGCTGTTTACACATTTTGGGGTATCCGGTCCCATTATCTTGACCATGAGCCGTCGCGCAGGGGATGCCTTGCGTAACGGGGAGCAGGTCGAGTTACGGGTTAATTTTAAACCAGCCCTTTCCCAAGAACAATTAGATGCCCGTGTTCAACGTGATTTTCAAAAGTACAGCAATAAGCAGTTTAAGAATGCTCTGGATGACCTATTACCTCAAAGTCTGATTCCGGTTATGATCCGTTTGAGTGGAATTAACCCTGAAGGAGTAGTTCATCAAATCAGCCGCGAACAACGAAAACGTTTGGTCAGACTGTTACAAGAGTTGCCTATGACGATTACAGAAACCCTTTCTATAGAGACCGCGATTGTTACAGCCGGTGGAGTCGATGTTAAAGAGATTAACCCCAAAACAATGGCTTCAAAATGTCTTGATGGGCTTTATTGGGCCGGTGAAGTAGTGGATGTCGATGGTATTACGGGAGGTTATAACCTTCAGGCGGCCTTTGCAATGGGCTATCGGGCGGGATGTGCAGCTCGAGAGGTTGCTTTATCCGTGGTCTGATTTAGACATCTCTTGCATAAACTCTATTTGAGGTGGTGCAAGTGCGTCGTAGAGGAAGCCTGTTAGAGTGGCTCTGGAATATTGTCCAGCGGGGAGAACGCCGGATCATTCGAGTCATGGTCTTGGCATCAGTAATACTTGTCTTAATGCAGCTAAGTGCAATTAGAGATCCGGTACAATTTTATATGGCAATGGCGGAACGGGTTGAAGCTCCTCCTTTGGATCTTCCATCCCTTGCCAAGCCAAACCTAGTAGAATCCGTCAACGTATGGAATATGACACTGAAAGCGATACCCGCTGCCCCGGTTCGTGTGCTACAAAACGGTAAAGTTATTGCTACTTTAGCTAAAGGGGAGCAGCAAATTACGGTTCAATCCGGTCAAATCCAACTGGATGGAGTGGGTATAGCTCAGCGCATTCAGGTTCAAGTCCTTAAGAAAGATCCTCAATTACTTGAGCCACGTCAAAACCAGATTTTCGTGGTGCAGGGAAGTATTCAGAATGTAACTGTAAGTCACTAATCTTGCAAAGCTCTCTTTAGAGTAATATAATTACTATAATCATAAATAATATTTTCTCATAAACTATTGAGAAAAGGAGGGTAGAATGGTAGGATGGGAATTATTCTCTTTAGTATAGAAGAATGGTGGGATGGTTAAATTAAGAAATCAAAGACACTACTTAGTGTCTTTTTCTACCATTCCGCACGTCTTGTTCACGAATAAGAGTGGGATCAATTCGTGGGAAAGGAAGAATGCGTACATGGCACAAAGTAAAAAGATTGCGCTCGCAGCATTAAGAATGGCGATGACAGAGAGCAGAGAAGAAGAGGCCCATTTAAAAGAGTCTTATCAACGGCTTGGAGTGAAAACTGCTGCAGTTGATTATGGAGGAGAGTATATTAGTTCGGTTCGCAAGATTGTAGAACGGGCAATTGTAGCGGCAAAACGCGAAGGAGCTATTAAAGAAACACATGGAGATGAAGGGGCTGTAGCCGGCGCTACTCGCGAGGCCTTAAGTCAAATCATGAATAAAGCTTTGGGTTTAAATATTGGCGGAAAGATAGGAATCGCGCGTCAGAACGATCATTTGAGCGTAGCGGTATTCTTCGGAATAGGGCTCTTGCATCTAGATGAAGTAGCAGTAGGATTAGGACATCGCGTCGCTCCTAAAGAATAGGGGGGGTGGGCATGGTGCGAGGAATACGAGGTGCGACAACGGTAGATCGCAATGATCCTCAGGAAATCCGTGAAGCAACCCAGGAACTTTTACAAATCATTCTTAAAGAAAATGCCTTAAGCACTGAAGATTTAGTGAGTGCGATTTTTACGGTAACCCCAGATTTAAATGCAGATTTTCCTGCATCAAGTGCTCGTGCCATAGGATGGCAGTTGGTACCTCTTCTTTGCTCGACGGAAATTCCAGTGCCTGGTGCACTTCCACACTGTATACGTGTGCTTTTGCATGCCAATTCAAATCGTTGCCAAAGGGAAATTCGGCACATCTTTTTACGCAATGCTGTAATATTAAGGAAAGATCTCATAGATGCTGATTAAGTACCTAGACGTGATCTCGTGAACGAATCGACTAAGCGCAGAGGAAGAAGGAGTGCGGGGTGAATCTAATCACTCGACGGCAAAACAAACAGCAAGGAACCACGACTGTTCGAGTGGGAGATGTTATCATCGGTGGCCCGCAATTGGTGGTCGTAGCTGGTCCGTGTGCAATTGAAAGCTATGAACAGTTATTGAGTACAGCTCTGGAAGTTCAACGTCTCGGAGCCACAATGCTTCGCGGTGGGGCATATAAACCAAGAACCTCCCCCTATTCCTTTCGAGGAAAAAGAGAAGGCGGCTTGGAAATGTTAGCCCAGATTAGGGAGCTGACAGGACTTCCAGTGGTTACGGAAGTTATGGATGCTCGCGACATTGAACGAGTTGGCGAAGTGGCAGATATGTTTCAAATAGGATCTCGGAATATGCAAAATTATACGCTTTTAACTGAGATAGGAAAAACTAAACATCCTGTTTTGTTAAAACGGGGTCTGGCAGCAACTATAGAAGAATGGATTTTTGCCGCGGAGTATATTATGTCAGAAGGAAACGATCAGGTTGTATTGTGTGAACGTGGGATTCGGACCTTTGAGACATATACCCGGAACACCGTAGACATTACAGCAATTCCAGCTTTAAAAGAACTGACTCATCTGCCTGTTTTTTTAGACCCAAGTCATGGTACTGGAAGATGGTCATTGGTCAAACCTGTCGCTTTAGCAGGAATTGCTGCTGGCGCAGATGGTTTAATGATTGAAGTCCATCCTCAACCAGAAAATGCCTTAAGTGATGGAGATCAATCGTTGAACTTTGAACATTTCGCTGAACTTATGGAAAGTGTTGGTCCTGTGGCTAAAGCTGTGGGTCGAGAATTGATTTGATCGTTATGGCTTCTTGCTCGTTGACCTAGGCACATATAAAAGACCCGGTTGCAGTAATACTGAAATCGGGTCTTTCTGCGAAAAATTACTAATCGCAAAATTAGTAACCTACACCATGATACCTCTAAGTTTACAGAACAATATGAATACTTTGGTAGGGGTTGTAGAGATAGCCCCTTCTGTGGTAAGATAGCTCTAATTTAATTTTTACTTCGTGATTAGATTAGCAAGTTTTGCTTGGCAAAGCTTACGTAGGATGGTTGGCTGTGGTTGTTGCGGGTGCTTCATTAGCGAAGGACTTGGCAAAAAATAGGTAGAATAGTAGGATGGGAGCGATTGGAAATCAAGGCACCCTCTATTCGGGGTGCCTTTTTGGTTCTCACGCGTCCTGATTAATAATTACTGTAGGAACAGACCAGAATAAGAGAGGATAGTTTTCTCGTGGTCTCCCTAGATAGATTTAGAGGTAGGATGGTTGAAAGGGGTAAAAAAATGATTATTGTCTTAAGAAATGGTGCGACAGTAGAACAGATTGAAGAGGTATCCACACGGTTAACTGATGAGGGCTTAAAAATTCATCTTTCCCAAGGGGTCGAAAAAACGATCATGGGAGCAATAGGGGACCGGCAGAAAATTGAATCCCTTGATTTAGAAGCGCTTCCTTGGGTAGAAAAAGTAGTGCCGATTTTAGCACCGTATAAGTTAGTCAGTCGAGAGTTTCAGCCTGCTGATACAATTATCCGAGTGGGTGGACAAGAAATCGGAGGCAAGACGGTCCATGTTATGGCAGGCCCTTGTGCAGTGGAAAGTAGGGCACAAATCGTGGAAACGGCTTTTGCCATACGCGAGAGTGGTGCCACCTTCTTACGAGGCGGGGCCTTTAAACCGCGCACGTCTCCTTATTCCTTTCAAGGCTTAGAGGAAGAAGGATTACGCTATTTAGCCGAAGCGCGTGATAAAACGGGGCTTTTAGTAGTCACAGAAGTGATCGATGCGCGTGATGTTTCTTTAGTGGCTCATTATTCTGATATTCTCCAAATTGGGGCTCGGAACATGCAAAACTTTATTCTCCTCAAAGAAGTAGCCAAGTGCGGGAAGCCTGTCCTCTTAAAAAGAGGACCTTCTGCCACGCTAGAGGAATGGATGATGGCTGCAGAATATATCATGGATGGAGGAAACTACCAAGTAATGTTCTGCGAGCGTGGGATTCGTACCTTTGAGAGTTATACTCGAAATACGCTTGATCTAAGTATGGTCCCTGCCTTGCATGCCCTTTCTCACCTTCCAGTCATAGTTGACCCAAGTCATGGAACTGGGAAGTGGCATTTGGTTCATCCCATGGCCAAAGCAGCACTTGCTGCCGGTGCCGATGGCTTGATTGTCGAAGTCCATCCTCATCCGGAAAAAGCCGTTTCCGACGGAAAACAGTCCTTAACGCCTGAAAGGTTTAAAACTATGATGAATGATCTGTCAAGGCTTACCTCTGCCCTAGATCGTGAGTTAGGAGAAGTGAGTAAACGTGTTGACTGATGGATTAATAAATTCTGAGAATGAAGAATTTTTAACACCTGGATGGTCAGGCCTTCGGATTCCGAAGGCCTGCATCCTTGGTTTGGGCTTGATTGGAGGGTCTTGGGCGGGTGCCTTGCAGCGTGCCGGCTGGGAGGTTTTTGCAGTAGACCCGGAAAAGGCTAGTCTTGATAAAGCTGTGCGTCGGGGCTGGATTCTGGCTGGCTGGACGGCTATGCCTCAGTTTATCGATGTTGATTTGGTGGTCTTAGCTCTTCCCATAGAAGAACTGGAGAATGGGTTAGAACAATTGATGGGCAGAATACCCAAGGGGGCAATCGTCACAGATGTTGGGAGTTTAAAGACGGATATCTGCCGAAAATCCCGTCATAATGGCTTTGGCGGTCCTTATAATTTTAATTTTATCGGCGGTCACCCAATGACGGGTTCAGAACAGTCAGGATTTGGAGTCGCGGATCCAGACCTTTTCCGGGGTTATCCCTATGTCCTTACTCCTACATCAGATTCCTCTCCAGTGGCGGTTGGGAGACTCGTCGAACTTGTTCAAGGGTTCGGAGCCAAAGTTGTCTTTCGAGAAGCGAATGATCATGATGTGGAAGTGGCAATGGTCAGCCATATCCCCCATTTGTTAGCGGTAGCCCTGACATTGGCGGCACAGGATGTATCAAAAGAAGGGGAATCGACTTTGGCGTTAGCTGGGCGCAGCTTCCGAGACATTACGCGTATTGCAGACAGTTCACCTGAAATGTGGAAGGAAATTATGGTGAGAAATGCTGATGCCATTCTCGACGGGCTTACCCATTGGGAGCAAAGAATGAGAGAACTGCGCGAATGTCTAGAGCAGGGAGATGGGGAGTCGATTGCTGAGGCATTTCGCAAGGCACATGCGATTCGAGATGACATGAACTAATTCCAGGTTAGGTAGGAATCGTGACTTTGCCAGAACCATAAGTTTACGAAGATACTCCATTAATAGAAGTGGGTCTTGAAAATTGATAAATTACTGATTGATTTCTGGTAGTTGAATTGAAGTTTGACTGAAATAAGTGTATAACGTATGTATAACCTAACTAAGGGGGTAGCACCTATGCGAGGCGTGTATATCAAACCAGCTTCCGGCGCAAAAGGAGAAATCCGGGTTCCGGGTGATAAGTCAATTTCTCATCGAGCAGCCCTTTTCGGAGGTATGGCTCATGGAGAAACCCATGTTTCGAATTTCTTATTAGGCCAGGACTGTTTAAGTACGCTTCGTTGTTTAACTCAGCTTGGAGTATCCTGGGAAAGACAAGGGAGCGAAGTTTGGATTCGCGGCGAGGGAATGGAAGCTTGGCAAGAGCCTTCGGATATTCTAGATGCTGGTAATTCTGGAACCACCATGAGATTAATGTTGGGCGTGTTAGCGGGCAGTCCCTTTGCAGTCACCCTGACTGGTGATGCATCACTTAGATCTAGACCTATGCGCCGTGTCACGGACCCGCTTAAGCAGATGGGAGCCCAGATAATGGGTCGACAAGGGGGCAATTTTGCGCCGTTAACTCTGCAGGGTGGTCGGTTACAAGGGCAAACATTTCAAACACCGGTCGCTTCGGCTCAAGTAAAATCAGCCATTATCCTAGCGGGGTTAAGCGCCAGCGGTGAGACCAGAGTAATGGAACCTGCTCTTTCCAGGGACCACACTGAGCGAATGCTAAGGGGATTTGGCGTAGAGGTTCAAAGTCTCGGTACAGAGGTCTCAGTTCATGGTGGAGGACGCTTAACTGGTCAAAGAATTATTGTTCCAGGGGATATTTCGTCGGCTGCTTTCTTTCTAGTCTTAGGAAGTTTGGTTGGGAGCGGAGAGATAATCTTGTCGGATGTTGGAGTGAACCCGACACGTACAGGGATATTGGACGTGCTGCAAGCGATGGGTGCGGATATTGAATTGAGCGATGTTTCGGACGTTTGCGGTGAGCCCAGAGCAAGTTTGCGGGTTCGTCCTGCACGCCTAAAAGGGATAGAAATCGGAGGGTCCATGATTCCACGACTGATTGATGAGATTCCAATTTTAGCAGTAGCCGCAAGTTTAGCAGAAGGGGAAACGGTGATTCGTGACGCTGCCGAACTGCGCATCAAGGAAAGTGATCGGATTCGCGCTGTGGCTGAGGGACTAAATGCCCTAGGGGCCAAGGTCGAGGAACTGCCCGATGGGTTACGGATTTATGGTCGGCCTTCCTTACGCGGTGGCTACGCGAATAGTCTTGGGGATCATCGCTTGGCTATGGCTTGGTCTATCGCTGGACTGCTCTCCAAAGATGGGATCAGCATAGAAAACATGGAGGCTGCTGAGGTATCTTATCCTGACTTTTTGACCGTGGTCAAGCAGTTAACTGAGTGACCTCTACTAATAGAAGAGCTTCAAGTCCTGAAGCGCATAATTGTTTTTGCCATAGAGCAAGAGTGACTGGAGCTGAGCGACGATGGAACGTAAAGTCATAATTACTAGTGAAGACGAAAACAACCTAAACCAAAATGTTAAAAGGGGCTTTATCTACGGTTTGCGTAAGTCCTTGACCATTGTAATTGGGTATGCACCCGTAGCTATAACGTTTGGAATTTTAGCGACTCAGTTCAGCTTAACCGTTTGGGAAGCCGGGCTGATGTCTTTCTTTGTTTACGCAGGTGCCTCGCAATTTATTGCGATTGAAATGATCCATCAGGGAGCTACCCCGATGATGATTGGGGTTACCACCCTGATCGTCAATATTCGACATCTATTGATGAGCTTATCGGTTGTCCCCTTTTTCCCAGAAAGAACACTTCCTTGGTCTATGGGCTTGGCCCAAGGGCTTACAGATGAAACGTTTGTGCTCAATACAAACATTTTGAAGGATGTCGACGGAGAAGAAAGCCGTCGTCGAGTCATGTTGGGGATCAATATAGGCGCTTTCGCAACGTGGGTCATCTTTACAATTTTAGGTGGTCTGATTGGTAAATGGCTGCCAATTCAGTTCTCAGGTTTTCAATTTGCTCTCTTGGCTTTGTTCATAATACTAACGACGTCATCATTGTCTAAAAAGAACTATATGACGTATCTTTTAGCGGCCCTACTAGCCGTTGTTTTCAAACTACTTGTTCCAGGGAAACTATATTTAATTATAAGTGTGGTCCTTGCCGCAGGTATCGGGGCATGGTGGCGTGGGAGGAAAGTGCATCGGATCGAGTTTGACGTCCAAAAGACCATCCACTGAGTGAAGCCCTAGCAGAGAAGGGAAGGTAGTCATGTCAGTCCAGCTATTAGAAACCATTTTTTTAATGACTATAGTCACATATGGTTCGAGGGTGTTGCCGTTTCTGTTGTTCAAAGGGAAGAATGTTCAGGGCTTTGCCCGGGATTTTATCGAACTTGTTCCCATTGCCTTACTAGCAGCCTTAGTTGTTCCAGAGTTGGTAACACCGGCAGGAACAATCGTCCTAGGACAAAATCCTTTTTTATGGGCGGGTATTTTGACCTTTCTCTTTTCTAGATTTGTTCCAAATGTTTTTTTAGGGATCGTCTTTGGGATGACTGTGTTTTGGGGATTGGATAAATTACTAGTTTAGTTTTAAATATATAACCAAAAAGGTTAGGATACTTAGCTTTAAGCGGGTTTCCTAACCTTTTTTTGTTTTTTTAGGGAGTTCGAAGCTAATTCTGCGAAAATTTATGGCAGGCACATGGAGTCGTGATTTTCGCGGTATTTAATGGCTTTATTGCTGCTTTGATTTAATGCTTATGTAATTATGTCTATAAAAGATACAATGGATCAAGTGGGGGGATAAATAGTATAGGGGCTCATGCTCTTAAACCCATATTTTTCTGTCAGGGGGTTGTAACTGAATTTCAGGCGGGTATTTTACCAACTTTTTATTTTTACAAGTACTTAATCTAGTTATTTTTACGCTCACAACAATAACCGTACCAATGCATTGAGGGCCTTGGGAATTTCCGGAAAATCGTTTTACGATAAGTTACACCGGTATGGAATAATAGATTTCTAAAGATAGCAGAAGGCATCAACAGCATAAATGTTGATGCCTTCTGCTATGAAATGCCCGCTAGGTTTACAATTTAAAACTCCTTAGACACTTGGTCCTCTCGTTCTAGTACATCACTTTAACTTATTATGTTTATCAGCTAAGTCTTTAACAGTACTTAAGATCTTTTCTCCATCTAAGCCTTTACTGTTTAAAAAGGTGACATAATCAGTTTGAAGCGGTTTAATTAGCTCTATCCATTTTGCTGTTTCAGCTTCAGAGAGGTTTATTATTTCGACCTTCTTTTTGTCTTGGGTCCATTTTAAGGCACCTTCATTAATTTTATCAAAGATACTGGGGACATTTTCAACGTAAAACTTTTCGGTAGCGTCAGTAATTTGTTTCTGAACTTCAGCGGGGATAGAATTCCACTTTGCCAGATTCATCGTACAGAAGAAGGCCTGATTGTAAAGGAACGGCGTCATGGTAATATAATTGCCAGTAACTTCACCTAATCTAAAGCCCTGCATGGTTTCCAGCGGGGCAACCCCGCCTTTCATCATGCCTTTTTGCAGTGCTTCATACCATTCAGGCATCGGCATAGTGATTGGTGTGGCTCCTAATAACTTAATCGCATCCCCTCTGGGGCCTGCAGTTGCCCCAATCTCAAGGCCTTTAATATCTTTCAATTCCCGTAACGGTGTCTTTGACATCAAATTACCTGGACCAGTGGCCCAACTAAAGAGATGATGAGTATCCTGCAACTCTTTGGGATTCAGAGTTTTGATACCTTCCATAAGCGCAAGACTTGCTGTTTTGGAATTGTTATTACTAATACCTGGTAACAAGAAAGTTTCAACGACTGGAAAACGTCCTCTAGTATAGGCATAGGCAGATATTCCGATATCACCAACGCCCTTTACAACACCCTCATAGGTTTCTGCGGATTTCAAAAGGGTTTCAGCAGGATAACTGGTTATTTTGACCTTACCATTCGTCGCCTTTTCCACTGCTTTTATCCAACCTTGAGCAATGTCCTTTTCAGCCGTGTGAGTAGCAGGCCAAAAGTGGGCTAGCTTTAATTCTATCGGCTTAGGTGCTTCGGCAGGGGGACTAACAGGACTATTAGAACTTGCAGTACTCGAAGAACTTGAAGTACTTGCACCACATCCCGCAACGACTAACACTAAGCTTATTGCAAATAAGAAAATGGCTAATCTTAAGCAAGAAAAGGTAGTTCTTTTTTCCGAAATCATACAATACATCTCCCTTTGTTCTAGTTTTACGTGTTAGGTTGCCTTTTTGAAAACTCTCCCGTATAGTTAATGACCTTCCTCTCATACAAATCTCCATATTCTGTTTTATTGTTGGTTGATTCCCCCCCCTTTTTTTTGATTAAGAAAAGCTAATGTTAAAAAGACAAAGCAGCGTATTCTAAATATATAGAATATTCTGAAATAAATCAATACTAAAACTTGAACGGCTCTATTTTAGGTGTTAACGGAAGTGGATTCAATAAATTAAAGTAACATGACAAAAAAGGTTAGAAATAATACTTCAGACAGAGTTGCGTCGTACCAAATTGTGAGCGCCAATTTTTGCATAGTTTAAGATTCACTGAAGCCAAAAGAAAGAACAGGGCATGGATCAAGTGATAAAAGCGCGTGCAATTAGCACGCGCTTTTTAGGTTGAAGAACAAGTGGTCCCATTAGTGAGGCTAAACCTCACTCCGTTTTGGTTGCGGCGGCTTGTTGATTGGAGGCATTCTTTGCAATACCTACACGCTCCGAAACTAAGGCAACGCAAATTATGCCCAGCACCATTAAGGCACCATCCAGCATAACAGGGGATACCCAACTACCAGTTGCGTCTCGCATGACGCCGGAAACAACCGGCGATAAGATGGCACCGATTTCAGCAATAAGGTTCCAAACCCCGAAAGCGCTAGCCATTAAGGCCGGAGGGGCAAAAGCAGTGACAAGGGAAAAGGATACCGACCAGGTACCGAACAGGAAAACACCCGCGCCGAACACCAGAGTGCCGAGCATGAATATCGACGTGCCACCTGCATAGAGGTAAAAGCCCAAGCCAAAAATGCACAATGCATGGAGACCCATGGCTAAGATCAGGGCAGGCTTTCGGCCATAACCATGACGATTGAAGATGTCGGCAACTTTTCCCATCAATGGAAGACCTACTAATGCCGCCAGCCCGAAGATAGCTGCGGTGACAGCGGATTTATTAATGCCCGCTGAAGCAGCATCCGAAATAACCTTAGTGCCCCAGAAGCTGTAAAACCAGAGGCTCCAGAGGGTCGGGAGGGCTCCCCAATAGACTAGCTGAAGGTTTTTGTTAAAAAAGACAGCTCCTACCTGCTTATTCAGACGGGTCATAATGACTAACATAATTCCCAAGGCAATAATCAGGATACAAATCGATACGCCAACTGCGCTCATACCAAGTTCGATTCCGCCATAAGCCACAGCCATAATGAGCACAAAAAATAACGCGATGTATTTGGAAGTTTCAAATAGAGCCTTTGAATAATAAGGAGTACCGGGAGCAAAGGTGCCATCGCTTGCTGGTTTGAAAAGAGTACCCCTGTCCGGTTTGAGTAAAATCATAAACATTACAGCCACAATCAAAGTTGGAACAACCATTGCGTAAAATGGGAAGTACCAGCCTTTATCAGGACCAAAGAGTTTCACTCCCCAGTTTAATAACCATGCGCCACCAACTGAAGCGCCGACCAGACCAATGCCTAGTCCGACGAAGGATACGCCCATGCCCATGCCCATCTTTTCTGGGGGGGTGACTTCTGAGATCAAAGCCCGGTCATTGGAGTAATAAGTCCCCTCACCTAAGCCGGTGAGAACTCGCGCCGCAAGCAAGCCAAATAAGGAGAAAGCCAACATTCCGGTTAAGAGTGTTCCAACCGCTGCCCAAACTAAGCTGAGTACCAGGATAGGTTTGCGACCAATTCTATCACCGATTAAGCCGGCGGGGAACTGCATCGCCATATAACCTGCGAAGAACAAAGTGCTCATTAAACCCGCCAGTGCGTGGGGATTAGCCACCACAGCGAAAAAGGCTATCTTGTTGGTAATCATGTAGGCCGCGATAGGAGAGAGTAAGTTGCGGTCCGTATATGCAATAGTCCAACCCAAAAACATCAATAACCAAATTGTATGATACCGTTGCCATTTCATAGTTTCTCTTCCCCCTAATTTAATAAAGTTTTTAAACCACCTTCCGACGGTTAGGAACGGTCTGATTACCGGATTGTACCCCAACCTCTGGGCAATTCGGATCTGAAATGGTTTTGTTCTCACCTCCCCCAAAATCTATTGAATCGATTGCCTTGACCCTTGCAGTTATTTTCAGTAAATTTCACTAACTATTGTGTGTTATCAATCACCCCCTTAAATAACGTTTTACACCAAATTAGAAGAATACCCATTTTAATTCAGACTTTATTTGAAATTTCTAATTTTAATGTATACTTTGAATTATCTGAAAACTTAAATCATAAGTAATCTAATGGAATTGAAAAGACTCCGTCTACATGATGAACGAATTCAGGAGTAACAGAGAGTCTTCCGCATTGCAGTCGGTGTCCTAGAAAATGCTAGGGAAAGTCTATCTATGAGAAATATTAGGCAAGAATAAAGATGGCCAGAGTAGTTTGACAGTTCTAATTGCAGGTGAGAGTGGTACAGAGAAGAGATAGTCACTCGACAAATTCGTCTGAGCGATATCAGTAAAGGTCCTTATATCAAAATGAATCGAGCGACTATCCCTGAGAATTTACTGTTAATCCGATTTGTTTGGTATGAACCGAGAGCCTTTATTGTAAATCAATTTCTAACTGCCGTAATTTGAATCGCTGCATTTTTCCAGTAGCTGTCCTTGGCAAATAAGGGATAAACTGAACCCAACGTGGAAATTTATAAGGTGCTATATTAGTTTTAACAAAGATAGATAATTCGTCTGCTAACTCAAGGCTGGCCTCGTAGCCTTCCTTTAGTACGATATACGCTTTTGGTTTGACTAAGCCATCTTCGTCGGTTCTTCCGATCACACCGGATTCAAAAACAGCAGGATGTTCCATCAGGCAATACTCAACTTCGACAGGGGAAACCCATATTCCACCAGCCTTAATCATATCGTCGCTGCGACCGACATACCAAAAGGTGCCTTCGTTATCTTGAAAATACTTGTCTCCCGTATTAATCCACTCACCGATGAAGGTTTCAGTCGTTTTTTCGTGTTTATTCCAATAATAGGCTGCAATGCTGTGTCCCTTGATCATGAGTGTTCCTATCTCACCGGTTGGTACGATATACCCGTCTGGATCAATAATTTTAGCCTCGTAACCTGGGACAACTTTTCCGGTACTTCCAGGTTTAACGTCTCCGGGAATATTACTGATAAAGATGTGCAGAATTTCCGTTGTTCCAATTCCATCTAAAATTTCCAAATTCCATAGTTCTAACCAACGATCAAAGATAACTTTTGGTAGAGGTTCTCCGGCCGAGACACAATACCTGATACTGGACATATCATAGTCTTTCGTAGTCTCCAGTTGGATCATAGCTGCATATGAGGATGGAACCCCAAAGAACAAGGTTGGTTTGTATCGATCAATGGTTGCATACACGTGTTCTGGAAGGGGGCGACTTGGGGAAAGGACCGTAGAAGCACCTACATAAAAAGAGAAATAAAGGCCATTACCTAATCCATAGGCAAAAAACAATTTTGCAACGGAATAGGTTATATCTTTTTCTGTGATTTGCAAAACTCCTTTTGCATAATGTTCTGCAGCGAAAGCCATATCATGGTGGAGGTGAACTACACCTTTAGGGAATCCAGTGGTTCCCGAACTGTAGAGCCAGAACGCCGCATCATCAGTCCCAGTGTTGGCAGTTTCTAATTCTAGGGATTTATCCTTGATGATACTGTCAAAACTTAGGCACCCTTCGGCTGGCTGGCCGACAACAATGATCTGTCTTAAATAGAGTAAATTTTCGCTAATAGCTGTAATATTGTCCAGTAACTCATAGCTGACCACGAGAAGTTTTGCACGGCTATCGTTTAAGAGGTACTCATAATCTGCCGGTATTAATAAGGTGTTGGTAGGAATCGGAACTGCGCCAATTTTCATGGCCCCAAAGAAACTGTAGGCAAACTCAGGGCAATCTAAAAGTAACAACATAACTCGGTCTTCAAGACCAATGCCCATTTCTTTTAAAGCGTTACCTGTTTGATTGACTTTCTCATGCACTTCACTATACGTAATCTCTTGGTCTAAATAATAAATTGCGACTTTGTCTCCACGCCCTTCTTGAATATGACGGTCAACAAATAGGTTAGCAGCGTTAAATTTTTCTATTCCGTTTTTAGCTCCCAAAATTATAACCTCCTTAGTGAACTCGTTCAGTTTTAGCTGAACATTGAGACTTTAGATATGAAAGACACCTGCAAAGGCGGATTGTACCCCACCTGAAATTTAATATGGCCCCCCTCACTTAGAGAAGTGGGGTTTTGAACTTAGGTTGATAGGCTTTAAATGTTCAGCTCCCTCCAGTTAAGATCAGTCTAATTCTTTGCTGATTAATATCCCTTAGGATTAATGGGGATCAATAAAAAATCCAATGACCACTTATTGCAAACCATGGACCAAATATTCAAAATTTTTAAAATTATCCGTGAGCGGTTGATATTTGTAGTTTAAATGACAATTTTTGCGGATTAACCTATATTAGGCGCAAATCATACTCCTTAGGTAAAGATGAACACACCATTATTTGGTGTAATAAAACACCAATTTGGTGTAATAAAACACCAGATCGGTGTTTTATTACACCAAATATCCAAAAACAATAGGTACGGAGAACCTCCGAAATGGAGAGGTCTACCGTACCTATCGCTTGATAAGCTTATTGACCCAGTATATAATTATAGAAACATTATTCAAAGTATTCAGTATTTTATTGGAATATCTACTAATTGATTTAAGGTATGGATGATTCGGACCCAAGCGTCCCTTCTCAGTAAAGGCCAACTTATTGATAGTAGCTTATGGCCCGCCTCACATCCCTACAGTAGAGGGCGACGCCCTATTAAAGATATCAAAAGGGGGGATGTTTCATGCAGGTTCGCGACATTATGCTTTCAACTACGATTCAATTACGTCCCCAAGATAGCATACGCAAAGCGATAGAATTACTTAAAAATTCAAAACTTCATGGAGTGCCTGTCGTTGATGAAGTCGGGCAACTCATAGGCTACTTTTCACATTCAACTCTATTCGATTTGTTATTGAATGATTTAAGTATTGATACTTCAATAGATGAGTACTACATTCGGGAGGTTGCTTATTTACGGGAAGACAAATCATTCCACGATTTAGGCGAACTGGCCCATTGGTTGCACACAGTCCGGGTTGGACAAACTCCTGTCATTAATATGGCTAATGAACCGATTGGCATGATTACCCAAGCAGGTGCAGTTAACGAACTTTTGGATCGAACCGAGTATTTATATAATGAGTTATCTAGTGTTATCGAGAATGTACCTGCTGGTATCATAGCAACTAATTCTCAAGGATTTGTCACCTTAGCAAACCAATACGCCAAAAGTATCTTACACAAAGTTCAAGTGGGGGAGTATATTGGAAATTTTCTTACGGATTTGAAAGATGATTTTACGCCCATTGTTGAAGGAACCTGGATTGTGCCTCATAAGATTGAATATCGAGCTCTAAAATTGATCGCTACTGCTGTGCCCATCTTTCAAAATACAATAATAAAAGGGGCAACCTTTGTTTTACAAGATCTGACGGATGTTGAGGGAATTGCTCATGAATTAAAAACTGTTAAGGAACTCAAAATGACTTTAGAGACAGTTTTAGAGGTTGCTTATGAAGGGGTCGCAGTATTAGATGAACAAGGTCGGCTGAGTATGGCTAATGCCAACTTTTGCCAAAGAGTAGGGGTATCCAAGGATCAGATTATTGGGCAAAATATTAATAAATATGTTCCTCTGACGGATGACCAGTTGCCTTTAAAAGTTTTGGAAATTAACGCCAGGCCCTGTGTCATCTCTACTTTGCCCTTTACAAAAGAAAGCAACACCAAGGGAACGGTGGTCAAGATATATGAGGATTTAGATCAATTAGCTGATGTTATGCAACAGCTAAATCGGATCAATATGCAACTCAACTATTACAAAGATGAGTTGTTCAAGGTAAACGGAACGAGCTATACCATAGGCAATATTGTTTGTAGTAACGAGCGCATCGCAAAGTTGAAAACTCAGGCACTTCAAGTAGCACGGAGTAACTCGACTGTTCTGATTACTGGTGAAAGTGGGACAGGTAAAGAACTATTTGCTCATTCCATTCATAATGCCTCTAATCGACGTAAAGAACCGTTTATTAAAGTTAATTGCTCGGCTATTCCTGGTGAACTTGCAGAATCAGAATTGTTCGGGTATGAGGACGGTGCCTTTACCGGAGCGCGAAAACAGGGTAAACCTGGCAAATTTGAGTTAGCAGTTGGAGGTACGATTTTTCTTGATGAAATCGGTGATATGCCGTTTATGCTACAAAGTAAGCTATTAAGAGTCATTCAAGAAAAGGAAGTTGAGCGAGTAGGAGATATTAAGACTCGTAAAGTCGATGTGAGAATTATTGCCGCTACAAACAAGGATTTAAAACGTCTTGTTGCTGAAGGAAAATTCAGGGAAGATCTGTATTTCAGATTAAATGTGATCGATTTAAAGATACCTCCTTTGCGTGAGCGAAAGCTGGATATTCCGGTTCTGGTTGATACTTTTATCAGAAAATATAACAATTCGTTCACAAAGCGTGTGGATGGTATCACTGATGCAGCTTTAGAAGTTTTAGTTCACTACAATTGGCCGGGTAACATTAGAGAGTTAGAAAATGTGATCGAAAGAATGTTGAACTATGTTGAATGTGGCTTGATAGATCTTCAAGATTTGCCTGAGGAAATCAGACAGACGGAGAAAATCAACGGGATGACAGGTCAGAGATTAATAGGTCAAAGCTTAGCCAATATTGAACAGGAAGCTATTCAAGTCGCCTTGGCTAAGGCTCAAGGTAATAAATCTAAGGCGGCGAGGTTATTAGGTATTAGTAGATCGAAATTGTACGAAAAGCTTTCCCGAATGACTGATAGTTTAGTTGAACATAGAAGTTAAGAAAAATGTTTAGATGTATTGTCCGAAAAACATACAGATGTGTGTTTTTCGGACGTTTTTATTAGTTGGGTTAGCAAATATTGTTTGTGTATCTGGCCCTGGTTTACCCAAGGCGTGCAGAAGGGCAAGAGCTTTTTATTGATACATACTGAAGGTGGCATGAGAATTGCTAAGTATAACAATAAGTGGTTTAGAAGAAACAATTAGATTTGACTAATCGTTGGATAATGGTTTCAAGTGGAACTTATCAAATTTGCTTAAGGGAGGTGTAAGAAAAAATAAATATTTATGACTTTAATAAGATTTAGCCGAGGTTGTGAAAAGTCAAAAACGCATAAGTTTTGTAAATATTAGTTAGTGAAGGGGGAAAGTAACTGGGGGAAATGGTAAACCCAGTTAATCAAACATGGAGGAATTTAGTGTTATAGGCAAAAGTGTTCCCAGGACTGATGCCTGGGACAAAGTAATCGGGCGGGCCGTTTACACAGACGATATGAAGCTGCCGAACATGCTTTATGGGAAATTACTCAGAAGTCCTCATGCACATGCGCGTGTTCTGAATGTAAATATTGAAAAAGCATTAAAGTTGCCGGGTGTTAAAGCAATCATGACAGGGAAAGATATCCTCCCTGTTAAGTACGGGATCGTGCCTTTCGCCCAAGATGAGTACGGTCTGGCTATTGACAAGGTACGCTACGTAGGAGATGAAGTAGCAGCTGTGGCGGCTGTGGACCAAGAGACTGCAGAAGCAGCTATAGAACTTATTGAAGTGGAATACGAGTTATTGCCGGCAGTTTTCACTATTGAAGATGCTCTCAAACCAGGGGCTCCAGACATCCATGACGGTCCCAAGGTAAAAAATAATGTTAGCATTCAATACCGTAAAGAATTTGGCAATATCGAACAAGGTTTTGCTGAAGCGTACCATATTCGGGAGGACGTTTTCAGGACACACGGTCAGTATCATGCCCCTATGGAACCTCACGCGGCTATTGCCATGTACGAGCCGAGCGGCAAGCTCACCATTTGGTCCAGTACTCAGATTCCGTATTTTTTAAGGCACAACCTTGCCAGTACTTTGGGTATTGCTGAAGATCGCGTGCGGGTGATCAAGCCAGCCGTTGGCGGGGGATTTGGCGTCAAAATCGATATGTATTCCAAAGACTTTTGCGCTGCCTTTCTTTCCATGAAAACAGGAAGGCCGGTCAAATTTCTCTATGATCGAGAAGAGGCACAGACCTGTGTACGGGGCAGGCATCCAGCTATTCTTAAAGTCCGTACCGGTGTTTTTAAGGATGGTCGGATCAGTTCCCAGCACATCGATCTTACAGTGGACGGTGGGGCCTATAACAGTACTGCCCCGCTGATCATCACCCTGTCCGGTTACTTTGGGATGATCCCTTATTACCTGCCTAACCTGGTCTTAGATGCCAAGCACGTCTATACCAATAAGCAAGCGAACGGAGCCATGAGAGGACACGGCGCGCCACAGATGCGCTATGCTATCGAATCCCAGGCAGACATGCTTGCAGCAGACTTAGGCATGGATGCTATAGATTTCCGGAGGATCAATGCCCTGGAAGCTGGCAGCCCAAACCCTGCTAAAATGATTCTGCGCACTTGCGGATTTAAAGAGAGCCTGGATAAAGCCGCGGAAGCTATTGGCTGGAAGGAAAAGCGCGGCCGCGGGAATTATCGAGGTGTTGGCGTGGGAGGTTCCGGCTGGGCTTCAGGCGTTAATAACATGAGCCACATCGGCGGCGGTGCGGTTGTTAAGCTGGAAAAAACCGGCGGTGTTTCGGTACTCACAGGTGCTGCAGACATCGGACAAGGAGCGGAAAGCGTTATCGCGCAAATTGTTGCCGAAGAACTAGGGGTCAGCTTTGAGAAAGTAAGGGTTATCGCTGCGGATACCGACATCTGCCCGTTAGATTCCGGGACATTCGGTAGCGGGGTAACCGTCAGATCCGGCAAAGCGGCTCAGCTTGCTGCCCGGGATATCAAAAAGACAATTTTGCAAGTTGTCGCAAAAGAGATCGGGGCCGATCCAGAAGAAATGACGATCAAAGAAGACTACATTCTGCTCCGTGGTGAACGCAAAATGCAAATTAATAAAGCTGTCAAGCTAGTACAGTATGCTGATATTCAAGTTCCCATGATTGGACGTGGTTACTATCAATTGCCGGCCAAAGAACCAACCACGTTGTTGCGAGATAACGGTGATATCTCTGGCTCCTACAGCTTTGGAACCCAGGCTTGTGAAGTAGAAGTTGACCCCAAAACAGGTCGGGTCACAATCCTTAAGATTGTGACGGCAGACGATGCGGGCAGGGCCTTGAACCCAGATCAGGTGGAAGGTCAGATAGAAGGAGCGGTTATGACCGGGATAGGACACACTCTCTATGAAGATCCTGATTTTGATATGGGAAATGGCCAAAACCGGAGTGTTTCTTTTATTGATTATAAGCTTCCCACGGCTGCTGATGCCCCTCCTCAAGCAGTAATCCACGTTGAGACGAATGATCCGGTAGGGCCTTTTGGGGCCAAAGAATGTGGGGAAGGCGCAACCATCTATACTGCACCGGCTATCGTGAATGCTATTACCGACGCTATTGGCGTAAGGATTATGGATTTACCGATAACTCCAGAGAAGATTTTGAAGGCAATCGAAGAAAAAAATAACAAGGGGAGGAAGGATGCATGACGCTGCCGGCCTTAGATTATTACCGTCCTAAAACCATCAAGGAATGTTTAACCTTATTGAAAGAACAAGCAGGGAAAATTCGCCCCTTGGCTGGGGGAACCGACTTACTAAACAATATGAAAGTGGGACTCAATCCTGCCGAAATTCTCGTCGATCTTACGGGTATCGAGGCGCTATCCAAAATAGCATGTTCAGTCAATGAGCAAATCATTGCCGGAGGTGCGGTCACTATTTGGGACTTAATCCACCAGCCAGAAGTAAAAGCGAGTTTGACGGCACTCTACCAAGCGGGCAGCGGAGTAGGGGCTGTCCAACACCAGCAGATGGGCACTCTTGGTGGAAACCTTTGCCAAGACACTCGTTGTTGGTTTTATAATCAGACTCGCCATTGGAGAAAGGCTCACCCATTATGCTATAAAACTGGTGGAGATCAATGTCTGGTCATGAAAAAGTCTGAAAGATGCCATGCTGCCTATTGCAGCGATTTGGCACCAGCCCTAATTGCTTATGGAGCAACAATTAAGCTTTCTTCCTTAGATAGTGAGAGAATAATTCCCTTAGCTGAATTTTATTCAGGAGAAGGTAAAACGCCAACCAACCTTAAATCCGGAGAAATCATCTGCGAAATCACGATTCCACAAAGTGCCTGGCAGACTAAAAGTGCCTACATCAAACTCCGTTCACGCAAAAGCATAGACTTTCCACAGGCAGGCGTGGCCGTGGTTGTCAGTGATGAAGGCGGACTAGTCAAGGACGTTCGTCTCGCACTTACTGCGCTAGGGAGTGGACCTGTGCTGGTAAAAGGTATTGAAGAGATTTTCCGTGGTTTGAAGACAGAGGAGCTAGATGAAGTAAAGATTTCAGGGTTAGCCCAGGAATGTGCAGCGATAGCAGGGAAAAATGTTCTTCCAGTAGCTAATATGTCCTATCGACCTAGCTATCGACGCCGGATGGTGGGAGCATTGATCGAGGAAAGCTTGAAGCAAATATTCAATAAATAATAGCCGAAAAAGGGGCGAGATTATGAGTAGTAATAAAAGAGTAATCGTCTTAAATGTAAACAATCAGGAATATGAAGTGCTAGTCAAACCACAGCAGACTTTACTAGAGGTGCTGAGAGAGACGGTTGGACTCACTGGAACAAAGTCAGGGTGTAATGAAGGTAGCTGTGGTGCCTGTACTGTATTAGTTGACAATAAGCCTACTCTAGCCTGTTCTACTTTAGCAATCGCGGCCGAAGGCAAAGAGATCATGACAATTGAAGGGTTGGCTGGAGATGATGGCAAACTGCATCCAGTTCAACAGTCCTTCGTTGAAAATGGCGCTATTCAATGTGGGTTCTGCACACCTGGAATGGTGCTTTCTGCCAAGAGTCTTTTAGACAGAATATCTAAACCTAATGAAGAGGAGATTAAAGAAGCCCTAGGAGGGAATCTCTGCCGCTGTACGGGCTATACCAAAATTATTAAAGCAGTCAAACTAGCTGCGGAAATGAATCAATAGAGTAGGGAAAGTCCATTAATATTCAAGAGCCCCCACTTCTTATAAATGGGGGTTCTTCGAACTATGTAAGAATTATCATTACTATTAAGCAGGAACTTCGTTGTAATTATCTCTTGATCCCGTATTTAGCAACCTTACGTACAATATTTGAGTGATCAAGTCCCAAAACTTCAGCAGCTTTTCTGAAGGAAGGGTAAGAATCCAAGGCCATACAAATTAGTTCCTTTTCCAATATATCTCTCGCTTCATGGATTGGTATCAGTTCATTTACGGTTATCGGAGAATGAAACTTTGGTTTAAACTTGGTTAATTGATACTGAACCTGTAAGGATTGAATTAATTCTTCATCTGTAACGACCATTAATCTTTCGAGTACATTTTGAAGTTCTCTTACATTGCCAGGCCAATTGTAGGATTCCAGAATGGGTATGGCTTTGGGGTCCAGTCGCTTTGTTACTTTGTACTTTTCGTTGTAAAGTTTGATAAAGTGCATGCCTAGAGGCAAAATATCTTCTTTGCGTTCCCTTAAGGGAGGGATTTCAATAGGTAAAACGTTCAAACGATAAAATAGGTCTTCTCTAAAAGAACCCTCTTTAACTCGTTCCCAAATATTTAGATTGGTAGCAGCAATAATGCGGACATCGAGTCTAATCGGATTAGTACTTCCTATTCGATAAACTTCCTGTTCCTGAAGAACACGTAACAGTTTAACCTGGAGATTTTTAGGTAGATCTCCTATTTCATCTAGAAGGAGTGTCCCGTGGGTGGCGATTTCAAAAATCCCTGGTTTACCTTTTGGGCTGGCCCCAGTAAAAGCACCAGGCTCATACCCGAATAGTTCGGATTCTAAAAGATTTTCCGGAATAGCTCCGCAGTTTATCTGGATTAATCTTCCTGTAGTTGCACGGTTGCTTGTGCTGTGGATCACTCGAGAAAAGACTTCTTTTCCGACACCGGATTCACCGAGAAGCAGAACGGTGACATCCGTCCGGGCCGCTCGCATGGCAAGATTATATAGCTTCAACATACTAGTACTTTGTACAATAATTTTGTCCTTTTCAAGTCGCTCCGGAATCAATTGAGACAGTTCTGTTTGATAGCGCGTTGCCAACAATTCGGACTCTTTTAATTTTTCCTTCAGGTTTTGGAGTTCGGTAATATCCCGGACATTAGTGACTACTCTATGAACCTTACCTTCTATATCAAAAATTGGATTTCCAGTAACAAGCACCTCTTTGCCTGTGGTGCTAACTTTCTGGACATTTGTAATAGTTCGTCCTTCACGTAAAGCTTTGATAGTAATAGATTCATACTCAAAAATGCCTTTAACAAATAAATCATGGATAAGTTTACCCTCAAAGTTCGTTGCATCCAATCCGGTTAATCGGGCTAAGGCTTGGTTAATTCTGATGCCTATTCCTTCTTGGTTGGTTATCATAACACCGTCGAAGGAGGATTCGATAATCGCATCCAGTTCTAGGTTAAGTTGCTTTACCGAAGCGAGTTGGGAGGAGATATTCTCTAATTCGGTAATATCCTGAAAAATTGCCACTGCACCACAAATGTTGTCATTTAAAATAATGGGGGAGCGGTTGGAAATAATAGTACGACCGTTAACCACTAATTTTTGGCCAAACTCTGTAAGCCCCGTCTCAATAATATTAGTAAGCTTACTGACAGGAAAAACAACTTTCATGGGTTTCCCGATGACATTACTATCCACGCTGAGTAACCGATAGGCGTCCTTGTTCATAAATATGATTTCACCGACAACATTAAGTGCAATGATACCAACAGGTGCACTTTCGAGAATGGCTTGGGTAAACTCATTTTGAGCCGTCATTTTCTGAGTAAGATTAGTAAATGCTTCGTTCAAAGTGATTAATTCATCCGAGTTGCCCTGAGAATCTTCTCTAGAGAATGCAAAATTGCCCTCTAAAAACGCTTCTTTTCCATCTAAACCTTCCGGATAAGGGCCGATTTTTGTTTGCATGGCATCTTTGACTTTACCATGATTTTTGATGTGCTCATTGGACCGTGTCCATTTTAGGGCAGTTGCTAGACTTAGAATACCGAGCAATACCTGGTCTTTTATAACAGGTGCATAACAGAGTTCATTAGCTATTAAGAGATCGATAGTTTCAGAAATGGGCTGATCTGGGTTAAGTTGAACTGGACAGGGGTTAGACATTGTAAATACGCTCATATAAGCTCTTCCCCTCCTATTCCTCGATTATCTTACGAGGGAAGATTGGTCAATTTCGCTGATACCCATACGACTCTAAAGACCTAACATCTCTTTGAGTATACGGGATTTGGGCCGGCTCACTGGGATTTCGCTACGTTCATGGTCATCCACCACTATAGTGTAAGTTCCATTAAAATAGGGGAAAAGTTCCCGCATGTGCTGTGTGTTTACTAAATAACAACGATGGGAACGAAAAAAAAGGGCCGAGTTTAAACGTTCTTCCAACTCCCGTAAGGTGAAACGAGTCAAGTAAGAGTCCTTTTGGGTTTTAATGAAGACCTTGTCTTTATCGGTATAGATAAAGATAATGTCGTTCTGGTGTAAGAGAATTATTTTGCCCCTTAGCTCAACAGGTACAACTTCCAAAGGTTTAATGGGAGGTGTTATAACATCACTTTTAAGAGGAGGCAGCGGCTTACTCTTTGGTCCTGTTAGGTTGCCTTTCATTTGACGCACGTTGATGAGCGTTTCTTCCAGGCGTTTAGGGTGAATAGGTTTAAGAAGATAGTCTAAACCATTTAAGGCAAAGACAAACGCATACTCTTCATGAGCCGTGGTGAAGATAATTGTGAGTGCATCCGATTTTTCTCTCAATAGGTGGGCTAGGTCAATTCCGTTTAAGCCAGGCATAAGAATGTCTAAAAAAATTAGGGAATAATCCAGATTATAAATTAACTCTAGGGCTTCTAAAGCATTTGTGGCTTCGCCAACAATCTGAACATCAAAAGGCTGGAGTAAATAGCGAAGTTCTTGACGTGTGGAGCCATCGTCATCTACTAATAGGACACGAAGTTTCAAGCTGATCCCTCATTTCTTAGCATATCCAAAAGAATTTTAGTGGTATAAGCAACAACGACTGCTTTGCAGGTATTCAACTAAGAATTGGAGAAAGAAGTATATATAAAAAATCTGGCAATATAATATACTTTTTAAACTATTCTGTTAAATATTTTTATATGCAAGTATTATACCACTTCATTCACCTCGCACCTTTGAAGATAAATTTAGTAAGAAATTAGATAATAAACGCTATATAGCAACAATTTACGCTTTAAGGTTCGAACCCTTGTCCCTGGAGTATTAATCAGTGAAAGTAAATAACTCTTGGAATAGAGTATCTACCGAGTCATATGTGCATTATTGCGATGCAAATACGACTCGGTACAAGCTGTGATTCAAGTGACTTTTTGTACAGAATCTAAAAACCACTGCATAACTGCAGTGGTTTTTAGATTTCTCTCTTTCGAAATATATTTAATATTAAGAAAAATCAGGGGGATATTAAACCGTTGACAATCAAGTTTCAACAGTTAAGCTGTCAATTTTAGCTGATCAATTTTTAAATGGTTCGGACAGTTTGTGTAATGGCATGACATTTGCATAGGGATAATTCAAGTTTACTTATATTTCAAAAGGAGGAAGAAGACACGCACTTTTAGAAGCCGTGAAAGCTGCCTACTTATACCTAATACTATTTGTTTGAAGAGGAGGTGGAAGAAGAGATATAGTTTTAATTAATTCTTAAGCTGAGAATAGTCGTTAGGAATTGAGAAGATAAATTTGACCAATATTTAGGAGGGTAATTATGGATTTAAATAGTTTAAACAGATGGCCCCGTCAAACAGATATAAAAAATCATGAGTTATATGGAAATGAGCACTTTGGAACTGAAGCACCTTGCGTAATCTATGAGAAAAAGCCCATTGTGGACCCCAATGGAAACATCGTCCCGAGCCTTTATTCAGCATGGGTAACTCTGAACAACCCCTCACAATTTAATTCCTACACAACGGAAATGGTTAAAGGAGTTATTGCCGGAATGCAAAAAGCATCGGCTGATCGCTCCGTTGTCGCTGTTGTCTTTACCGCTGTAGGAGACAAGGCATTTTGTACAGGCGGCAACACTAAGGAATATTCCGAGTATTATAGCATGAATGGTACAGAGTACGGTTCTTATATGGATCTCTTCAACGCGATGGTCGATGGTCTCTTAAATTGCAAAAAGCCAGTTATCTGCAGGGTAAACGGTATGAGGGTTGCCGGCGGACAGGAGATTGGTCTGGCTTGCGACCTGACGATCTCTTCCGATATGGCTATTTTTGGGCAAGCAGGCCCGAAACACGGATCTGCTCCAGTGGGTGGTGCTACTGACTTCCTGCCCGAATTTTTAACCATGGAGCAGGCCATGTGGAACTGCGTTTCCTGTGAAGTGTGGAGCGCTTATAAAGTACATCGGATGGGCATGATCAGCAAAGCTATCCCTGTCTTAAAAGCCGACGGCAAATTCATCCGCAACCCTCTGATTAAAACTGAAAATTATGTTGAAGACGGAGAGATCGTTTACGGGGACTTTAAAACAGGTGAAGCTGCTGCAGAGGCTAAAAAAATAATCAGTGAAGCCACTACCGACTTTACCCTGTTGGATAAAGAAATTGATAGGATTATCTATGTATTTACCAACTTGTTCCCCAACTGCCTGATGATGTCCATTGACGGTGTCCGCGCCAAGAAAAAATTCTTCTGGGATCAAGCAAAACTACTGAACCGTCACTGGCTGGTCGCCAACATGCAAAGCGAGGCGTATATGGGCTTCAACGCTTTCAACAACAAGAAAACAACCGGTAAAGACACGATTGACTTTATTAAGTATCGTCAGTTGCAGGTGGAATGCAAGCCATACACCACGGAATTCTTTGAAGCAGTCATGGCACCTGCCCTAGAGAAGTAATCTAAGCTGCAACCTATGGCGACCGCCGGCGCCTGCAAACCAAGTTCTCTAAAGGGCCAGAGTTAAGCTGCGCACTTTTTGCTTAAAAAGCATGAAGGTTTGTTATGGATTTATGAGCGATTATTTATGGTAAAAACATACCTAGAGGGGTTGAAAAATGAGATACGCAGAGACAGGGTATAATCTAGAAATTGATTTATCCCGAGGAAACATTGAGAGGGTAGAAACTGACCCGAAATTAGCCGAACTTCATCTTGGCGGGCTAGGTACGAACGCTAAGATATTATGGGATAGGGTTCCCCCTGAAGTTGAACCCTTTTCTCCTGAAAATCTCTTGATATTTAGCGCTGGTCTTTTAACTGGGACCCCTGCTCCCGGTGCTAATCGCACCATTGTTTCTACCATTTCTCCCCAGACTAATTTAATGGCATTTTCAATGATGGGGGGATTTTTTGCACCAGAATTGAAACATGCCGGTTATGACAAAGTGATCATTCGCGGGCAGTCTCCTGATCTGGTTTATTTATGGATCAACAATGACAAAGTAGAACTACGTGATGCCAGTCATCTCGCGGGAATGGGCACGAATGAAACCGCAGATCTTATTCGAAAAGAGTTAAAGGAACCCAACGCTCAGGTAGCTTCAATAGGCTTGGCAGGTGAAAATAGGGTCTTTTATGCTTCCATCGAGCAGGGCAGGTCCAGTTGCAGCCGCTTAGGAGTTGGCGGCGTTATGGGAAGTAAACGGTTAAAAGCGATAGTTGTCCGTGGAACAAAGGACGTCAATATTGCTAGACCGGCCGAATTTCTGGGGCATTGCAACGATGTTCTAAACTATATTCAAGTCCGAGCGGAAAATCCACTGGGCATGGTACCACCTATTTTAGCTGGGCTTGGGTCACCGCAAGAAATGAAAATCCATGATGAGAAGTGGCACACCGAGAGTTTCATGTGGGGAAATGCCCGAACACGGAGGAGAGATTTCTGGACGGAAGAAATCGAAAAGCAGTGGACGGAGAAACAAGAAAGTGTGCGGGAGCGGTTCTTAAGTTGCTATAACTGTCCGATGTCCTGCGGGGCATCCGTCGCCTACCCAGGAATCCCTAAATACATGATGAAATGTTACTCGAAACTTACTTATACCATGGCATCCATGACAGACTTGGATTTTGGTTTTAGAATCAACTCTAAAGCTCAGGCCTATGGTGTGGACGGATTCACAACTCCGCAAACGATTGCCTTCGCCCTTGAGCTTTATGAAGCTGGCATTTTGACTGACGAGGATATGCCGGGATTCCCGTCCGATAATGAGGAACGATTTTTCTGGTTACTGGAGAGAATTGTTCGGCGAGAGGGGATCGGCGATATTTTAGCCGAAGGGACCTATTGGGCGGCTAAAAAAATTGGTAAAGGTGCAGAAGAATATGCTCATAACAACATTAAGAAACATGAGCAACTGCCTCTCAAGTTAGGAATGTTGAATCCCGTCTATTTCCTTATGTATTCTACCGGGGAGAAGATAAACATTACCCAAATTGAAGGGCAGTTCCCCCAGGCGCCTTTTGATACGAAAGAGCAGAAAGAAGAGTTTATCTCGGATTGGTTCCATGTTCCTGCTGAAAAATTTAAGAAATATTTCCTGGACTGGGAACACCGCGGAGAACACTCCAACCCATATTACCCAACGGTTGAAGCTTCTTGTGAAATCGTTGACTGGATGGAGCAGATGCACTACATTGATGACGCCACCGGGATTTGCGCTGGTTTGTCATCGTTCCCCCTAAAGCCTGCGTATCATCTGCACAATTATGCCAATGTCATTTCAGCAGCGACTGGGTTTGATATGAATGAAGCAGAGCTAGTACAAGCTGCTAAGAGGAACCGAACTTTAATTAGAGCCTTTAATGTACGAAGAGGCTTAACCAGAGAAGACGAACGTCCCCCAGAGGACCATTGGAAGAAACGTTTTCCTGATCTTGAAGCTACCCTCTTAGATGAATATTACAAATTTAAGGGCTGGAACCTTAAAGGTATTCCAACGAAAGAGTCTTTACATGAATTGTCGATGGATTACGTGAGCGAAGACTTTGAACAAAGAGGTATTATGACAAATGAGTAAAATTAAGAAGAAAGTCAAGGTAATCAAGATTGATGTAGATAAGTGCAATGGTTGTCGGGCCTGTGAGGTGATTTGCTCATCCTTTCACGCTACCCCAAAATATAGCAGCAATAATCCGGCGAGGTCTCGTATTCGAATGATTCGTGATCCTTTAAAAGATATCTATCTCCCTGTTTACGCGGGTGAATATGCTGCAGCCGAATGTATGGGCAGAGACAAATATGTGATAGACGGCAAGGAATATAAGGAGTGTGACTTCTGCAGGGCTTCCTGCCCATCCCGAGATATTTTCAAAGAACCCGATTCCGGACTGCCTCTGAAATGCGATATGTGTGAAGATGAAGAAGAGCCCTTGTGTGTTAAGTGGTGCCTGGCTAAAGCCCTGACTTACGAGGAAAGGGAAGAGGAAGCCGAAGAAGACGTCAAGCTGGGTGATATGGAGATAGGCTTGAATGCCTTGGTAGACAAATATGGATTCCAGAAGCTTGCAGATACCATGGCCCGGATGTCACAGAAGGGCTAATAAGGACAGGGGACACACCTGCTGAAGCTTGGGTGATCTTTGTGGACAGGAATGTCCCCAACTAAATGTGAAAGAAGAGGATTAAAAATCGTGGAAATTGTAGCCCCCTTCAAAGAGGCCATCGATGAAATTAAAGAGAGCGGCGCAGAAGCCGTCAAATTCTGCTATCAATGCGGAAAATGCGATACTGTCTGTCCCTGGAATAGAGTAAGAACTTTCAGTATGCGCAAGTTAATCCGAGAGGCAACCTTCGGTTTGACTGAGATAGAAAATGAAGAGATCTGGCGTTGTACAACCTGCGGCAAGTGCCATCAGAGATGCCCCAGAGACGTAAAGCAGATCAATGACATGATCGGCCTGCGTAGGTTCGCTACGGGATATGGTGTTTTTCCTGAGGCTGTCAAGCCTGTCCGCGCTGCAAGCGCAGGCCTTTATTCAGAAGGTAACCCCTTCGGTGAAGCACGATCCAAGAGGGCAGACTGGGCAGAGGGTCTCTCAGTAAAACCATTCACAGAAGGAATGGATGTCTTATATTTTCCAGGCTGCTACCTCAGCTATGACTCAAGATTAAAGAAGGTAGCTCGAGCCACAGTCAATATCCTTAATAAGGCAGGAGTGGATTTTGGAATACTAGGTACTAAGGAGAATTGCTGTGGAGAAAGCATCCGCAAGACAGGCAATGAGGCAGAATTCGAACGCTTAGCCAGGGAAAACATCAAAACGTTTATCGATAACGGGGTAAAGAAAATCCTTGTTTCTTCCCCTCATTGCTACCACACCTTTAAGAACGAGTATCCTGAATTCAACGTGAAGTTTGAGATTGTTCATATTTCCCAGTATTTATTTGAGCTGATAAATGAAGGCAGGCTTCAAATTAATAAGGAGTATGAGAAAAAAGTTACCTATCATGACCCATGTTACCTGGGTCGACATAATGGCATATATGACGAACCGCGCGGGGTCTTACAGAAAATACCGGGTTTGGTCCTGAACGAGATGGCTGAGTCGCGGGAAGAAAGTATGTGTTGTGGAATGGGAGGAGGCAGGATTTGGATGGAAACTCAAAAGTCCGACAGATTCGCCAACCTCAGATTAGATCAAGCTGTTGGGGTTGGGGCTGAGGTACTGGTTACTTCCTGCCCGTATTGCATAACCAATTTCGAGGATAGCAGGTTAGTCATGGGTTATGATGATGTCATACAGATTAAGGACATTACGGAGATCATCCAGGAGGTTATATAGAAGAGGAAGAAGACATGCAAGAAGCGATTGGCGTGAAGACCTCGGTTCACGTGCCTTACCAGACGGAGCGAGGAGGTGTCAGAAAGTGGATTATGATGACGTATTAAAACATCTTTCTCCGTGTGGTCTTGATTGTGAGAGATGCGCCGATTATGAAAACGGGGAAATCATACAATTAAGTTCAAGGCTTGCTTTCCTACTCGGGAATTACAAGCCAGTTGCAAAAATGAAAACAGAAGGAAACCCTATTTTTAAAGGGTACGCTCAGTTCGCAGAAATCCTGACCGCTTTTTCCAATGGCTCGTGTAGTGGGTGCAGAGGTGAAAATGTGCAATGTCCTCTAACGACTTGTTCCGCTAAAACCTGTCATAAAGAGAAAAGCGTTGATTATTGTTTTCAATGTGATGAATATCCTTGTGAAAAACAGTTTACCGGTCGTCTAAGGGAACGCTGGAGATATATAAATGACCGCATGAAGGAAATTGGCGTAGTCGATTATTATTACGATCAGGTTAAGTTACCCAGATATTAATAGTTTGCACTCACCACCACTAGGCCGGGATTTGTTTTTATCTTTCCAAAAATTACAAGAAGCTATTGAGTCGGCAGCCCGGCCGAACCCGAACAGCACGGGTACATAAAAACTACGGAGGTGATATAAAGTGGAAAATGAACTATTGCTAAAAGAACAGATTCAACAACTTTGTAATAGTGCTGGAGACAAGAATTTTGGAGACGTTATGGTTGTTGGTGGAGGGATCAGCGGTATTCAAGCCTCTCTTGATCTGGCCACTGCCGGTTATAAGGTTTACCTAGTTGACAAAGCGCCGAGTATCGGCGGCCATATGGCCCAACTTGACAAAACCTTTCCAACCAATGACTGCTCAAGTTGAATAATCAACCCCAAACTGGTCGAGGTCGACCGGCAGCCGAATATTGAGGTCCTGACTTATACTGAAGTTGACAATGTAGAAGGGGAAGCTGGTAACTTCAAGGTAACCTTGAAGAAAAGGCCCAAATATGTTGACGAGAGCAAATGCACGGGTTGTACTGTCTGTGTAGAATACTGCCCGGTCAAGTACCCTGATCAATTTAATCAAGAAATATCCGATAATAAAGCCATCCATATTTACTTCACTCAAGCGATACCTCTGGCCACTTATATTGATGATAGCTGCCTTTACCTTAAAGAAAAAAAATGTGGTATTTGCCAATCAGTCTGTAAGACGGGCGCCATAGATTTTAATCAAGTGGCAGAGAAGGTCGAAGTAAATGTAGGGGCGATAGTTCTGTCCCTTGGGTTTGAGCCCTTTGATCCTAAGTTGAGGAATGACTATGGCTACGGAAAGTTTGAAAATGTGGTAACCAGTCTTGATTATGAACGAATATTAAGTCCATCCGGGGCCTACGAAGGGGAGATACTGCGCGCTTCGGACAAAAAGCATCCCCATAAAATTGCCTGGATTCAATGTGTCGGTTCCAGACAGGTTAACCCGGAAGGCGGCAACAGCTATTGTTCTGCAGTATGTTGCTCATATGCTCAAAAACAGGTGATTCTGACCAAAGAGCATGACGCTGAGGCCGAGTGCACCATATTCCATAACGATATTCGTTCCTATAACAAGGATTTAGAGCGCTACTTCCAAAAAACAGAGCAACTCCCCGGGGTTCGATTTATCAGAAGCTATGTATCGATAGGAAAAGAGATCCCGGAAAGCAAGAATGTAACGATCAGATATTCGACTCTCGATGATGGAGTAAAAGAGGAAGAATTCGATCTGGTGGTCTTATCCATCGGCTTGAATCCTCCTACTGGTTATGAGGATTTGGCTGACAAGTTCGGCATCGAACTCA
This sequence comes from Desulfosporosinus burensis, assembly GCF_054657535.1. Taxonomy (NCBI): domain Bacteria; kingdom Bacillati; phylum Bacillota; class Clostridia; order Eubacteriales; family Desulfitobacteriaceae; genus Desulfosporosinus; species Desulfosporosinus burensis. Next base: position 184,478 of record NZ_BAAHYN010000010.1, on the reverse strand, counting down.
ATTCACACGGCTTCTGCAAAACGATTTCTTCCAATCCTATAGAGGCCAGTAGGCCTGGGATCTTTGTAAGTGGAGCCTTTCAGGGTCCTCTAGATATCCCAGAGTCGGTTTATTCTGCCAGCGGGGCTGGCTCCCAATGTGGTGAACTGCTTGACTTCAGGCGAGGGAAGCTGTCCAGAGAAAGGCAATACCCGCCAGAACGGGATGTCTCCCAAGAGGAGCCCAAGGTAGGCGTCTTTGTTTGTCATTGTGGGGCAAATATTTCTAGGATAGTAAATGTTCCTTCCACGGTGGAATATGCCTTAAGCTTACCCAATGTAGTCTACGCTCAGGAACAGCTATTTTCATGTGCCACTAACTCTGCCAAAGAAATTGCAGACATGGCCAAGGAAAAAGGGCTCAATCGCTTAGTGATCGCTGCCTGCTCTCCCAGGACCCTTGAACCGTTATTCCGGGATACCCTTCGAGAAGCGGGAATTAACCAATACTACTTGGAAATGGCTAATATTAGAGAACATTGCTCTTGGGTCCATGCCAAAGAAAAGGAAGAGGCTACCCAAAAGGCCAAGGATCTAGTCCGGATGTCGGTAGCTCGAGCGTGCTATTTGGAGCCCTTGCAGGAATTTGCTCTGCAGGTTAACAAGACGGCCTTAGTGGTTGGAGGCGGACTGGCCGGGATGACCAGTGCTCTGAGTGTGGCCAACCAGGGGCATGAGGTTTACCTGGTGGAGAAGGATAAAGACCTAGGGGGAATCGCACGCAAAATCTACTACACCCTCGAAGGGCTGGATGTTCAAGAGACTTTGCAAGAGGTCATTCGCAAGGTTTATCAGCACCACTTAATCCATGTCTATACTGATGCTACCATCACAGGTACGACGGGTTACGTTGGGAATTTCATAACCAAGGTGCAACATGAAGGAAGAGTCAGTGAGATAAAACATGGCGCCACCATTCTCGCGACAGGTGCTGAGGTATATCAACCCACGGAATACCTTTATGGCGAAGATGATCGGGTAATGACCAACTTGGAGTTGGAGGAGAAAATCGCCAAAGGAAATGAAGGGCTGCTCAACTCTAAGAGTTTGGTGATGATCCAATGCGTAGGATGTAGAAATGAAGACAGAAACTACTGTAGTCGGATCTGTTGTAGTGAGTCCATCAAGAACTCCCTGAAACTAAAAGAGCTAAACCCTCAGATGGATATCTATATTTTGTTTAGGGATATCAGAACCTATGGCTTAAAAGAGGATTATTACAGGGAAGCGGCAAGTAAGGATGTCAGGTTCATCCGCTATGAGCCGGAGGATGGACCGTCGGTGGAACCAGCTGTGGATGAGGATGGACGGAGTGTCTTAAGGGTAAGCGTGACCGATCTTGTTTTAGGTAAGAAGCTGGAAATCGATGCTGATGCGCTCGCTTTAGCTGCCGCCGTTATTCCATCAGAGGGCAGTCAGGAAGCAACCCGGTTATTCAAGGTAACAACCAATCTTGATGGTTTCTTCAAAGAAGCCCATGTCAAATTAAGGCCTGTTGAGTTTGCTGTCGATGGCGTTTATCTTTGTGGAATAGCCCACTATCCTAAACTAATATCGGAATCTGTTAGCCAGGCGTATGGAGCTGCCGGGCGAGCCATAACTCTGCTTTCCCATGATACAGTCGTAGCCTCCGGGGCTGTTTGCGAGGTGAAGGAGAGTAACTGTATTTCGTGTGGAGCATGTATCACCGCATGTACGTATGGTGCACTAGAATTTTATGAGACACCACAAGGCAGAAAGGCTAGGATTAATCCTGTTCTTTGTAAGGGAGATGGTCTCTGTAACACAAAGTGTCCAACAGGAGCAATTCAACTAAAACACTTTACGGATGAAGAGATCATGAGCCAAATTGACGCGGCGGTTTAAGACGGGATTACTACTAAGTAAGGCGGTGAGAACGAGTGAGTACAGGACTTAAATTTAAACCAAAAATATTAGGTTTTGTATGCCATTGGTGAGCATACGGGTCTGCGGACCTAGCTGGCGTGTCCAGACTACAATATTCAACTGAAAGCAGGATTATTCGCGTCATGTGTTCCGGTAGAGTCGACCTGTCATTTGTATTAAGGGCCTTCTCCAATGGAAATGATGGAGTGTTTATTGGTGGTTGCCGTTTTAATGATTGTAATTATAGTACCCATGGTAATTACCATGCCTTAAACATGGTACTTCTGTGTAAGAAAATAATGGAGAACATTGGGCTGAACCCCGAAAGGTTAAGGATGGAAACAATGACTTCCGGGGAAGGAAACCTATTCGCCGAAGTAATGAATGACTTTGGCAAGAAGATGAAAGAGTTAGGGCCTCAAGGCAAGGCCGAAGGAATAGACAAGAATACCTTAAAGTCCAAACTTGAAGCAGTTACCAACTTAGTCCCTTACATCAAACTGGTGGAAAGGGAGAGAATGCGAATAACTGTTCAATCGGAGGAGGTCTATCATAATTTCTTCGCCAGTGACGAGTTCAAAACGTTGTTTGATGAAACAATTGGGGATAAATTGGCAATCAGCCAAATTATCTCACTCTTGCGGGACGGGCCCCAGACAACCGGAGAGATCTCTAAGGTATTAGACCTGACCCCGTCTGAAGTATCAAGGCACCTTAATAGTTCATCAAGTCAAGGACTAGTCAGGTATATAGAAAACTTGGCTGGCGCCAAGCATAGCGAGGGCGGCGGGCTAGTTGCACTTATGCTTCCAGAAAGTATGTAACGTTAGTTATACTTTCTGACTAGTACGAGGAAAGCCAAAAACGCTTTGCTCTCGCCTAAGGAATAACTGTGATTCTTGTAGATATAATGCCTGAAAGATTACAATCACTCGAACTTCGAACATCGAACATCGAACATCGATTTCGGGGAGAGAAGGAGGTCAGGACAGAGAGAATATGGATAAAGATGCAATTGATCAGATTTTAGATAAATATCAGGGCCAAGCCGGTGCACTGATTCGAGTCATGATGGAGATTCAGGAAGAGAAACATTGGCTTCCCAGAGAAGTATTAGCGAAGATCAGTGAGAAATTAGGGGTGCCCTTTAGTCGAGTACTGCGCATAGCTACCTATTATAAAACCTTCAGTTTGACTCCCAAAGGACGTCATGAAATTCACGTTTGTACAGGTACCGCCTGTCATATTCGTGGTGCGCAGAGTGTTCTAGACACGGTGCAAGACCTGACTGGAATTAAACCTGGTGAAACGGATGCGGATCAGAAGTTTAGTTTGGAGACTGTTAACTGCCAAGGCTGTTGCACTTGTGGTCCAATGCTAAAAATTGATGAGCAGACTCACAGTAGGATATCGCCTAACGAGATAGCAGAGGCGTTAAAAAAATATGATTGAGGGAAGATTATGACAAGGATAAATTCGGCTGCTGAATTGGAAGAACTCAGGCAGGGCATCTTGTCAAAAAAAGATCCCGATAAGCCTAGTATCGCTATATGTGCGGGACTCAGCTGTCTCGGCCTCGGTAACGGCCTAGTTATTAACGCCTTTAAAGAAGAAATCAGGAAACAATCGTTAGAAGCTAAAGTGGATGTAATAGCCACCGGCTGCCATGGCTTTTGTGAAAAAGGGCCGATTGTTGTTATTTATCCTGAAGAAATCTGCTATTTAGAGGTTAAGCCGCAGGATGTCCCGGAGATAATTTCCCAGACTATCATTGAAAAAAAGGTAATCAACCGCTTGGTTTATACAGACCCCAATACTGATGAAAAAGCAGCACATATGGCTGAAATACCTTTCTATAAAAACCAGATGCGGGTTCTGATGGGTAATAACGCAAAGATTAATCCTAAGAGCATCGATGACTACCTGGCGATTGGCGGTTATTCTGCGTTAGCCAAGGCTCTGCTTGAGATGAGCCCTGTGCAAGTCCTTGAGGAAGTTCAGAAAGCCAACTTGCGCGGACGGGGCGGCGGTGGCTTCCCTGCAGGTAGGAAGTGGGAGACTACCCGTAATGCCCCCAACGAAGTGAAGTATGTTATTGTGAACGCTCATGAAGGGGAGCCTGGGGCGTTTATGGATAGAGCTCTCTTTCAGGGAAATCCGCATAGCGTGCTGGAAGGCTTGATCATCGGTGCATATGCTATAGGTTCACATCAAGGCTTCATTTACACCCGGCATGATACCCCAGAGCTAAGAAAGAATCTAGATATTGCCCTTGCCCAGGCGGAGGAGTACGGCCTGCTGGGTGAAAATATCCTCGGCTCCGGTTTCAACTTTAAGGTTGAGGTGCATTTTGATGTCGGGATCTTCGTATCCGGCGAGTCCAGTGCCTTAATGAGGTCAATAGAAGGAAAGGCACCGGAGCCAAAACCAAAATATATCCGTACTTCGGTAAATGGTATTTGGGATAGGCCGAGTAACCTGAACAACGTAGAAACTTGGGCTAATGTGCCTCAGATCATCGCTAAAGGCTCCGAATGGTATAACAGTATCGGGACAGAGCGGAGCAAGGGGACAAAACTCGTATCCTTATCAGGTCATGTAAGTAATTCAGCTGTAGTAGAAGTTCCTTTAGGTACCTCGCTCAGAGAAATTGTCTACGACTTTGGTGGTGGAATTCCAAACGGAAAGAAACTTAAAGCGATTCACTTTGGAGGACCCATGGGAGGGACTATTCCCGAGAGTCTCATCGACAACCCGCTGGATTTTGATGTGCTGTCAAAACTGGGAGCTTCAATGGGGGCAGGGGATATGCTGCTAATGAATGAAGATACCTGTTTAGTTGAGGTCGCTAGGTACTTCATTGATTTCCTCTCTGGGGAATCGTGCGGCAAATGCGTTCCCTGTCGTGAAGGCATCAGGCAGATGCTTAATATCCTGACTAATATTACTAAGGGTAAGGGAAGAGACGGGGATATTGAGCTTTTGGAGGATTTAGCTGAGGTACTCGGCGCAGCGGCCCTTTGCTCGTTGGGCAGGAGTGTTCAAAACCCGATCTTGAGCATGTTAAAATACTTTAGAGGTGAATTCGAGGCGCACATCAAGGAGAAGCGGTGCCCGGCGCATTCCTGCAAGGAACTGATCGCATTAGAGGGAGCATAGAAAAATGAGTGAAATTATTTTACAGATTGACGGAAAAGAAGTTACGGCAAGTGAAGGCATGACCGTTTTACAGGCTGCACAACAAGCGGGAATATCGATTCCGACACTTTGTCACCATGAGAAATTAGAACCTTATGGGGGTTGCCGCTTTTGCACAGTAGAAGCAGACGTTCGCGGCTGGACAAATTATGTTGCTGCCTGCCTTTACCCTGTGGCCAAAGATTTGGTCATCAGAACCAGGTCTGAGAAGTTAGCTAGAATTCGCAAAATGATCTTGGAGCTATTGCTGGCTCATGCTCCGGATGCCTTTGATTTGCAGGATTTGGCTATAGAGTATGGAGCAAACAAAGACCGTTTTGAAAAAGATTCCTCATTTTGCATTCATTGTGGTCTATGTGTAAGATACTGTGCCGAGGTCAAAAAGAAGAACGCTATTGCCTTTGTTGACAAAGGCAAAACTCGGGAGATATGCTTCATTCCTGAGATAGCCTCCCAGGAGTGCTGGAACTGCAAAGAATGTTTTCCTCTTTGCCCTACAGAGGCACTCCAGGCGGCTTATGTATTAACTAAAGCGCTCGCATTTCCTTCACCTTCTTTGGAGCAAATGCGAGTGGGAATATAAGCAACGAGTAATACTTTGATGATAAAGATGTGAACAGGAGGGTATCGTATGAGTTATAGTTTTATCAAAGTGAATAATGTGGATGGAGTGATTTCCATAACCCTAAACAAGCCGCCACTTAATGTTTTGACTATTCCTATGATGGAGGAAATCGCCGACGCATTTGCGTGGGCCCAAGGGCAAACCGCTAAACTTATCCTCTTAAATGCAGAAGGGAAGGCCTTTTCAGCCGGTGTAGACATTGCGGATCACACACCTGATAAGGTGTCAAAAATGATTGAGGTCTTCGACAGCATCTTCCATAATATGTATAAGAACGATAAACCTATTGTGGCAGCCGTTAATGGCGCGGCTTTGGGTGGAGGATATGAACTGGTGCTTTTCTGTGATATGGTCGTAGCTTCGGAAAAGGCGAAGTTCGGACAACCGGAAATAGCTGTCGGAGTATTTCCGCCCATAGCTACCTACATGCTTCCCAAATTAACCTCTATGCCCCATGCTATGGAATTGCTTTTGGGAGGCGAGGTCTTCGATGCCGCCAAGGCTGATAAGTTGGGGTTGGTGAACGCTGTTCTACCCGTTGATTCCTTTGACGAAGGCGTGAAGCAATTTTTACAAAAGTTTATGACAATGAGCCCATTAGTGCTGGCGTACACCAAAAAGGCCATAAAGGCCGGCCTGAATAAAGGCTTTGTTGAGGGACTTAAGACTATTGACGATATTTACCTGAATGAATTAATGCCTAGCGCGGATGCCTTAGAAGGGCTAAACGCTTTTATGGAAAAGCGCAAACCAGTCTGGCAGGGTAAATAGAATTATAGTTATATCTGGGAGTGAGCCCCCTATGTTGGAATGTGATGAAACGTGCCAACGACTCTCATACCTACCGAAGTTGAATTAGAGGCTTTGCGCCGTGTGGATCCGAGTGGGATTGTTAGGAATTTATTATAGGGAGCTACTATGTTCTATAATGCTATGGACTAGGAGACTTCAGAAACTCGAGACCAAAGTGGTAATTAGATAAAATAATTTTATGGGGGAAAAGAGATGAAACTTGCAGGAAAAGTAGCCTTAGTAACAGGTGCTAAAGATGGCATAGGCAAGGCTGTTGCTTTGGCCTTTGCTAGTGAGGGCGCAGATGTTGCGCTAGTGAGTCGATCAATCACTCGTGACGATGATGTTGTGCGAGAGATTGAAGCGCTTGGACGTAAAACATGCGTAGCTACTGTGGATGTTGCGAAAAAAGAATCAGTGCTAGCAATGGTTCAAAAAGTCAAGGAGGAACTGGGTCAAATTGACATCTTAGTCAATAACGCTGGTTTAAGTAAACCCGCTATGATGCTCAAAATGAGCGAAGAGCAGTGGGATGACGTTATAAATATCCACTTGAAAGGAACCTTCCTTTGCATGCAAGCTGTGGCAGGAGACATGAAAGCCCGTGGTTATGGTCGAATCATCAATGTGACTTCATCAGCTGGGTTACAAGGCACCATCGGGCAAGTGAATTATGCAGCTGCTAAAGGTGGAATAAATGCATTGACAAAATCTGCGGCACGGGAATTAGCTAAATACGGAGTTACGGTTAACGCGATTTCTCCGTTTGCTGTCACAAAAATGACGGAAAAAATTTCAACTGATCCAACCTTGAGTGCTAAGTATCTGGATAAAATACCCATGGGTAGATTCGGGCAAACGGAGGAAATGGCGGGTGGTTTTGTCTTTTTGGCATCTCAAGATGCGAGTTATATTACTGGGCAGATTCTTTGTATTGAGGGTGGCATGATCATGCGCTAAGCGAAGCGCCTATTCGCTGAGGATTTTAATAAAAAGGGGGGGACCAGAATTGCAAGAAGTTGTAATCGTCAGTGCCGTAAGAACTCCACTTGGCACTATCGGAGGAACACTTAAAGACATTACACCCCAAGAACTTGGTGGTCTTATCGTAAAAGAGGCTGTCGCTCGGGCAGGTGTAAGTCCTGATTTAGTAGAGGGAGTGATCATGGGTTGGTCGCGTCAAACGACTGAAGCCGCAAATATCGCTCGCGTTTGTTCACTTTTGGCGGGAATTACGGAAGATGCCTCTGCCTATACAGTACATTGTCAATGTGCTGCCAGTTTAAAGGCTATCAGTAATGGAACCCAAGAAATTCAGACCGGCAGAGCTGAAGTGATTGTGGCCGGGGGAACCGAAAGTTTGAGTCGGGCGCCCTTTTACCTTAAAAATGCGCGCTATGGGTATGGTGCTGGAGATGGGGTATTAGTTGATTCCTTGACAGAAGCAGGCCCAGGTGGGCAACCTTCTTCGATTTATGGCAGTGTTTCGATGGGTGATACTGCTGAAAATGTGGCTGAAAAATATAATGTTTCGCGAGAGGATCAGGATAAGTTCGCTTTCCAAAGTCAAGAACGATGTCAAAGATCCTTAGCTTCAGGGGTTTTCAAGGATGAAATTCTTCCGATTGAGATCAAGACTCGAAAAGGCACGGTTATTTTTGATACTGATGAAGGTCCAAGGGCTTCGACACTGGAAAAACTAGCAAGTTTAAAACCAGTGTTCAAGAAAGGCGGATCCGTTACAGCCGGTAATTCTTGTGGCCGTAATGATGCTGCTGCGGCGGTGGTACTGATGTCTGCTGAAAAAGCTAAGGAATTGGGTATTAAGCCTCTGGCTAGAATTGTTACAGATGCAGCAGTTGGAGTGCCACCGCAAATCATGGGAATTGGTCCCATTCCAGCAGTACGTAAGGCTTTAAAACAAGCTGGGCTTAGTTTAGGTGATATTGACTTAATCGAATTGAATGAAGCTTTTGCCTCACAATCATTGGCCGTTATTCGAGAACTTGGGCTTGACATGGAGAAAACTAATGTTAATGGTGGTGCCATTGGCTTAGGACATCCGATCGGAGCAACTGGAGCTCGCTTAATGACGACTCTTCTTTATGAACTGCGTCGACGCAATGGCCGCTATGGTATGGTTACACTTTGTATAGGTGGCGGGCAAGGTATGGCTACTATTATTGAGGCGCTGTACTAAACGGAGGCTAAAGGTAACGAAACGGAGAACAATGGGATGCAGATCTATGAGTACAAGGTACCAATTCCAGGTGTTGGGTTTAAAGCCAACGCCTACCTCATAAAACTTGAAAATAAAGAGTCCATCCTAGTAGATACTGGTCCAAATGCCCCTCAGGCGCTGGATATCCTCGAAACTACTCTAAAAAAAGCCGAAGTCAGCTGGGAGAATATTAAGCACATTTTGGTAACTCATGGGCACTACGACCATTTCAGCTTTGCAGCGCAAATTGTGGAACGTTCTGGTGCCCTTGTTTGGGTCCATCCCGCTGACAGACATAAATTAACCGGTACTTTAGAGAATCCATTTTTTGAAGACCCTGAGCCAGCTATTCCCTTTTTGGAAAAACTCGGTGTCCAAAAGAGTCGGATAGCAAGTTTGATAAGTGAGGTAGTAGCCTCAGAGAGAGAGTTTAAGCCCCTGGCGGAGTCTTGTATCCGCTCTTTGTCAGAGAGTACTGTCTTAGAACTTCTTGGTCTGCCCATTAAGGTAATTCATACACCTGGGCATACCCCCGGTAGTTGTTGTTTTCAGCTTGAAAATGGCGTAATGTTCACGGGTGATACCCTACTGCAGCAAATTACGCCAAACCCTGTCTTTAATATTTATGGGGAAGATAGAGATTTGAGCTTGCTAAGGTTGCAGGAGTCTATGACAAGGATTGGCCTACTTAAGGCTTCTAAAGTTTATCCAGGACATGGTAAGCCGATCTTATCAGCTGACCAAGCAATTGAGCAGCAGTTTAACCGTATGGCTAAACGAAGTGAGCAAGTCCTCCGGATTTTAGGTACTCAACGCTTAAGTGCATTTTCTATAGCTAATGAATTGTTTCCTAGCGGTGGGCGATATCACACTTGGTTAGCTCTTTCGGAAACCCTAGGTCATTTAGGTTGGCTAAGGATAAAAGAGCGTGTTCGAATTAGGCATGATGCGGGAATTATGTACTGGGAGGCTCAGTGAGCAACAGGTTTACCTAAGGCACTCTAAGCCTTAATGGGTATTGTAGATATCATAATAAGAAAGTATGGTTTCCTGAAATAATTGGAGGTGTATTTATTTATGAAAGCGGCTGTATTCTATGGCCCTAATCAACCTCTTAAAGTAGAGGAAGTGCCAATGCCAGTCATTGGAGCGGGTGAAGTTTTAGTTAAGGTTGCCGCCTGCGGGCTATGTCACACTGATATAGGCTATATTGACCATGGTACTCCTACGTTTAAGAAGCCACCCTTGATCTTAGGACATGAGATCTCTGGTACTGTGTTTGAAGTCGCCCCAGATGTTACAACATTCAAAGTCGGGGATCATGTTTTATTGCCAGCGGTTATGGCCTGTGGTGAATGTGGCCCTTGTCGTCAAGGACGTGGCAATACTTGTGAAAAAATGAAGATGTTTGGGAACGATGTAGATGGTGGATATGCTGAATATGTCAAAGCTCCTGCTAATAATCTCTTTCATTTACCAGAGGGAATTCCTTTGATTGAAGCTGCTATTATTGCCGATGCTATTACGACACCTTTCCATGCTGTAAAAAACCGGTCCGGTGTGAAACCAGGAGATACTTTACTTGTCTTTGGTTGTGGAGGGGTTGGCTTAAACCTTGTCCAACTTGCTAATGCTGCGGGTGCCTCTGTCTATGCTGTTGATATTATGCAATTCAAATTGGACAAGGCTAAAGAGTTAGGTGCTGTTGGTACCTTTAATCCCAAAGATTATCCCGATGATAAAGCGTTTGTTAAAGCAGTCAAGAAAGCGACCGGCGGCGCTGGAGTAGATATTGCTATGGAATGTATTGGCAATCCTAAAACACTGGAAACTGCTTTTAATCTTGTACGAAACGGTGGACGCCTAGTCATCGTAGGTTATCCGCCAAGTCCGATGTCACTAAATGCTAGCAAGGTGATGTATCGAGAAATGGAAGTTGTAGGTTCTTTAGGCTGTTCTTTACAAGATTATCCAAAAGCAATCGAGATGGTTCGTAATGGGAAAATCCAATTAGTACCCATGGTAACTAAACGCTTTACACTTGACCAAATTAATGAGGGCTTAGATTTCTTACGCTCCGGGGAGGGTATCAGATCAGTTGTTACGCCCTAAACATAACTATTTAGGTCGCCTTGAGACAGTAAATCGGACTGAACAAAAGGCAACTTGGGGGGCATAATGGTAGCCACTTCCCAAACAAAGGGAAGTGGCTGCTTATTTTTGTTTGCAATTCCAGTTGATTTATTGGTTTAGGGCATTGCTATTAATTTTGCTTAAGGGTTCGGTCATTAAAGTTACGATAATAAAAATAACAGCACTGGCTGGTAGGGCTACGATCAGTGGGTCAATATAACTTAAGGAGCCAGTTCCAGCTAGAGAAACTGTTCCGAAAAGGGCTTTAGTCAATCCAAAGATTGCTGATTCCTTAGCATTGACAAAGATGCACATAAAGAGATAAATAAGGGATCCTGATACCATGCTCCAAAGTGCACCGGATCTTGAAGAACGCTGCCACCAAAGTGCTCCTATATACATTGGAAGCAATGCAGCAGCACAAAGACCGAAGAAAATTGAAGTTCCAATAGCAATAATGCTTCCTGGTAACTGAAAGGACACAAAGACGGTAATCACAAAACCCACGATCAAACCCATCCGGGCTAACCAGATGGTTTTCGCCGAATCGTCTTTACTGGTTTTGCCAAGCAGGTCATAACTGATTGAGGTTGAGATAAAGTGGAACTGACCGCTCAAGGTCGACATAGCTGCAGCTAGAAGCCCTAGCAAGAAGAAGTAATATATCCAGGAGGGAAAAGCTTGAGTTAGAAACAAGGGGATGACTTTATCCGTGTTAGGAGGAGCTCCTCCGACAGCAGAAGCCATCATAGAAACCTTTTTAGTTGCTTCATAGAAGTAAACATTAGAAAGTGCACCGACTGTAAAAGCTACACCGGTCATAAAAAGAATAAATACTCCACCAAAAGCTAAGGCTCTATTTAATTCTTTGCCAGATTTTACAGTCATATAACGAACGATGAGTTGAGGTTGGGCTAAAACACCGATGCCAACTCCAAGAACTAAGGTTGAAATCACGAACCACCAGTTTTGAGATAAGAATTTAGGCATTGAAGCAAAACCTACCATTCCCTGTTTTGCTAGCGCAGCAGGGACTAAACTATTCATTGCGTTTAGCTTAGCATGGGCGACAGTGACTCCGCCTAACATCTTATAGGTTAAAACAATTAGCATGAGCATCATTATAAACATCAAAGTGCCTTGAAAGGCATCAGTATAAACAACTCCTCTGAGACCACCAAAAAAGACGTAAGCTAAAACTACGAGAGAGAGAACCCATAGTGCGGTTGTATAGTTCATCTTTAAGGATTCTTCTAAGAATCTTGCACCACCGATCATCACTGCGGCGGCGTAAATAGGTAAGACGATACTCATCAGTGCTGCTGACCAACGGCGAATAAAGGTAGATTCATAATGCGATCCTAAGAGGTGAGGAAAAGTAAAGGCTCCGTATTTCTGTCCCAGAGCACGTGTCTTTTTGCCAAAGAAAACAAAGGCAATAAATATTCCGACAAAAATATTGGCCACCGTTAACCACAACATACCCATTCCAAAAAAACCAGCAGCCCCGCCAAATCCTACAATGGCTGAGGTGGAAATAAAGGTTGCTCCATAAGCCATGCCCATGACATAAGGATGAATGTTTCCTCCAGCCACCATATAATCTTTGGAAGATTTAGTATGTTTATACCCTAGATAACCTAGGCCTGCAACGACCACAATGTAAATTGCTAGAATGGTATAAAAAACGCCCATTGGTTAAATCCCCTCCTTCTAATACATAGGCTACTTATTCTTTTTCCCAGTTCATGACTCCATATACTACACAAAGAAGGGCACTGCCGATTGATAAGAGATAAGCAGCTATAACTCCTGGGTCAGTTAACCCTAACATAAATACACCTCCTTTCACATGGACAATTATCAGAAAATTTAGAATGGTATATTAATTTTATCAAATAATACTGAGTTGTAAAGTCCTGCTTAGTGCTCAGGTAGTCGCTTTAGGGTCAAGAAAACCGTTCACAGTCGAATTACGTCCACTGCCAGTTGAGGAAAAACCCATTCAAGGGCAGTTTTCCATCGTAAAACCTTTAGAATGAACAGTTGATTTGCTCAAACAATATAATTGCTAGAATATTTGATATATTATGACTAAGCCAATGGAGAGGTCACAAAGATTTTGGAGTCAATTAGTAAACCTAGGAAAGTGACAATGCTAAATAAGGAGGGTCCTTAATGAGGGTAAGAAAACCTGAACTCGGTGCTAAACAATGTTTAATTTGGGATCGAGAACATGAAACCATGCCGCGATCCAAACTTGAAAAGTTACAACTCGAAAGGCTCAAAAAAACAGTCGAACGATGTTACAGTAGAATTCCATTCTATAAAGAGAAAATGGACGAACTAGGTGTCAAACCCCAAGATATTAAAAGTTTAAAAGACGTAAATAAACTACCCTTTACTACAAAATATGACCTTCGTGACAATTATCCCTTTGAAATGTTTGCAGAACCCATGGACAGAATCGTTCGCATGCATGCTTCGAGCGGCACAACTGGCAAACCGGTCGTCGTTGGTTATACAGCCAAAGACTTAGACACTTGGGCTGAACTAATGGCGCGCGTATATACTTCAGCTGGGGTAACAGATGCTGATATTGTTCACAATAATTATGGCTATGGACTCTTTACTGGCGGACTAGGTTTTCACTATGGGGCTGAGCGTGTAGGTGCAGCTGTTGTTCCAGTATCTGGTGGACTCAGCAAACGTCAAGTTATGCTCTGGCAAGATCTTGGAGCAACAGTTGTCACTTGTACTCCATCCTATGCCTTAGTACTTGCTGAACAGGCCAAAGAGCTGGGTGTTGATCCAGTTCGGGATCTTAAGCTCAGAGTAGGATTTTTCGGAGCTGAACCTTGGACCATAGAAATGAAACGCAAAATCGAAGAAAAGCTCAACTTAGAAGCATATGACTGTTACGGACTCACTGAAATGATTGGTCCCGGAGTATCATCAGAATGTCCTTATCATAACGGTTTACATATCTGTGAAGACCACTTCTTAGTCGAAACCGTTGATCCAGATACTGGAGAATCCTGTTCACAGGGTAGTCAAGGGGAAATGGTGATTACCTCTCTCACCAAAGAAGGTTTCCCAATCTTGCGCTTTAGGACCAGAGACCGTACCATCATTGATACTGAGATCTGTGCCTGCGGACGAACCACAGCTCGCATGAAACGTATCTCCGGACGAACAGACGATATGTTAATTATTAGAGGAGTCAACGTTTTTCCTTCTCAGATCGAAAATGTGATCTTAACCATTAAGGGACTTGAACCCCAATATGTTATTGTTGTGGACCGCGGATCTACTTATATGGATGATCTGGAAGTCCAAGTGGAATGTACAAAAGAATTACACGCGCAAGGCGATGAGGCTATGGTAAAGGTGCAAGAAGAGATAGGTTCTGAATTACACCAAGTACTAGGCCTCAATGCCCGTATCAAAGTTGTTGCTCCTAAGACCTTGGAACGTAGTGAAGGTAAAGCTAAACGTGTTGTAGATCTTCGAGATCTCGATCATTGAACTGATATCAAGTAAGTTAGAGCGATATAATGCCAAGGTTATCAGGAACTTAAGGTTGAGCGTGAAGGAAGCTCCCGAGCAAAAACGGGATCTTCTAACTTCTATTTTCTAATTGTACTATAGGCAATAATAGTATATAATAAACTTATCTTTAAAACGAATATTCGGAAGATTGGAACATAGGGTAAACCTCTCTCGCATTTGGAATATTTTTCTATATCTATATCTATATCTAGATCTAAACTGATGTGTAGAAGGTATATTATGAAACCCACAATCTTAATTAAATACCAGAGGAGGGGATACTGAAGAGGAATTCTAAAGGAAGACAAAGCTAATGGTAATGACAAAGGATTAAAAATAATACCCAATTAGAAATAACGAATGGATGATGGAGGGGAATCGAATGTATTCAAAAGCGTTTATACCATATGGTGGTTACTACAGTACACCCTTTGCTCGTTGGCAGGGGAGTCTGCAAAATGAACATGCGGTTGAACTAGCAGGGTCAACAGCCAAAAAATGGCTGGCCACGAAAGAAATTGATTCAAAGATATTTGAGTACCTTGTTTTTGGTAAGACCATTGGACAAATTCATACTTTTTATGATGCCCCTTGGGCAGCCACTTTGATGGGAGCACCTGATATTCCTGGTATGCATATTACTCAGGCCTGCTCTACTTCCACTACTGTTCTTAACCAAGCAGCTGCAGGTATTGAGACAGGTCTGTACGAAACTTCATTTTGCTTGCTTACAGACCGTTGTTCCAATGGTCCTCTAACAGTCTGGCCTAATCCAAAAGGCCCTGGCGGCGAAATGATTTCGGAAAGCTGGGTTATGGATAATTTTAATGGAGGTCCTTTTAAAGGGGTTGCCATGATCCAGACTGCCGAGAATGTGGTCAAAAAGGCTGGTGGAATTACCAAGGAAGATGTTGATCGGGTTACAGCTAGGCGTTACGAGCAATATCAGGAGGCTTTGGCTAATGATCGGGCGTTCCAAAAACGTTATATGATTCCAGCGGAGTATCAAATAAGCAAAAAGAAAATGGGAATAGTTGAAACAGATGAAGGTATTACTCCCACAACTCTAGAGAGTTTGACGCCAATGAAACCTGTTATTCCAGGTGGGGTACACTCATTTGGCGCTCAAACCCATCCAGCTGATGGTAATTGTGGACTTATTGTAACCACAAGAGAGAAAGCTCTAAAACTAAGTACAGATAAGAACATCGAAGTTCAAATCATGTCCTATGGCTATGCTCGTGCTGAACAGGATCATATGGCTATGGCGGTAGTGCCTGCCTCAAGAATGGCTTTGAAAAATGCTGGTATCGATATCAAGGACGTAAAAGCAATCAAATCGCATAATCCATTTACGGCCAATGATTTGTACATGGCTAACGAAATGGGTCTTGATGTCATGACGATGAATAATTACGGTTGTTCACTTGTTTATGGGCATCCCCAGGCACCTACTGCAGGTCGGACAATTATGGAAATGATTGAAGAACTGGTTATTCTAGGCGGTGGCTATGGTCTATTCACAGGATGCGCCGCCGGCGACACTGGTGCAGCCTTAGTTGTTAAGGTCTCTTAAGAGATGTTATAGGTCTCAATAATCTGATTTTTGAGGAGGAATTATTTATGAACATCAAAACAATTGGCGTTGTAGGCGCAGGAACAATGGGTACAGGTATAGCACATTTAGCGGCTATGTCTGGCTATGAAGTTATCCTCAGGGACATTGACATGGCTTTTATTGATCGGTCTATAAAAAACATGGATAGGGTTATGTCTCGTTCGGTGGAAAAAGGCAAAATGACTGAAGATGCTCGCCAGGCAACCTTGGCTAGAATAAAAGCTACTACAGAGCTCGAAGATCTGGCCTCTGCCGACTTTGTGATTGAGGTTGTCCTCGAAAAAATGGATCTTAAGAGAGAAGTTTTCCAAGCCCTCGATCGGATCTGTCGTCCTGAAGTTATTTTGTCAACCAACACTTCTTCAATGTCTATCACGGAAATTGCCGCCACAACAAGCCGTCCGGATAAAGTTTGCGGCATGCACTTTTTCAACCCAGCCCAAATTATGCGGCTTTGTGAAATTATTCGTGGCATTAAGAGTTCTGATGAAACGATTGCTACGGCTACAGAATTAGCAAGGGCCTTTGGCAAAACAACGGTAGAAGTTAAAAAGGATTCGCCGGGATTCATAGTGAACCGGATCATGATTCCGCAGAATGTGGAGGCAGCCCGTCTTTTACAAGAAGGAGTAGCTTCAGTTGAGGATATTGATACAGCGATTAAATTAGGACTTAACTATCCTATGGGTCCTTTTGAATTAATGGATTTTACCGGTGTTGATATCAACCATGCTGTCATGGAATATTTTGCCGATGAGTTTAGGGATAGCCAATATGGCGCACCTCAAATTATCAAGCAAATGGTTCGGGCAGGTAAGCTCGGGAAAAAAAGCGGTGAAGGTTTCTATAAGTATTAATCACAAGTGCCAAGTTTTGTTCGATAAAGGAACTCTCAACTGGTTTTCGAACAAAGTCGAGAAGTATCCGGACTTAGTCTTAAAAAGAAGCTTGCGAATAAACAAGCTTCTTGAAGAAAGGGGTATGCCAATGGCATATGAAGTAATTATTCTCACTAAGGAAGATGGAATAGCGACCATAACCTTAAATAGGCCTCCCATGAATCCCTTGGGCAGTCAAGTGTTTCAGGAGTTGATTCAGGCCATAGACGACATCCAGGCTGATCCTTCTGTCAAAGCGGTTATTATTACTGGTGCCGGAGAAAAAGCTCTGGCAGCGGGTGCAGACATTACAGAAATGGTCAATTTAACCCCTGTGGAAGGTCATACCTTCTGCCAAAATCCCTTTGTTGCCTTAACTAAAATTGAGAGCCTTGGAAAACCAGTTATTGCTGCTATCAACGGTTTATGTTTAGGAGGCGGTACAGAACTAACCCTTGCTTGTGATTTCCGGATTGCTTCAGATACTGCGAAGTTTGGTCAACCCGAGATTAATCTTGGTATCATTCCCGGAGCAGGAGGTACCCAGCGCTTACCTCGCTTGATAGGTACCGCCAAAGCAAAAGAACTGATTTTCCTTGGGGAAATCATAGATGCTAATACTGCCCTAAATATTGGTTTAGTCAATAAGGTTGTTCCCTTGAGTTCTCTTATGGAAGAAGCAGTAAAACTTGCTAAAAAACTAGCTTCAAAGCCTGCGGTTGCTATGAAAATGGCGAAGTCCTCGATTAATATTGGGATGAACCTCGACCTTACCTCAGCCTTAACCTTAGAAATCCAAAATTTCATTTTGACCTTTGCCAGTGATGACCGTAAAGAGGGCATGTCTGCATTTGTAGAAAAACGCAAACCTAATTATACGGATAAATGATTCCAGATGTCAGTGGTCAAAACCAGAGATCGGTGGCCAGAAGCCAGAGATCAGAGCGAGAGATTTAGGTGGGTTTTACATCAAGCATAACGTCACAGGTTAAGTATCACTTTGAATTCCAATAACGAGTATAGAGTGTCAAAGTTCGTGACTCGAGCATCGAAGACGGGGACGTCTCTGTTTTTTGAGACTTCTCGTCTTTTTAGTACTAGGCAGAAAGTATAAGTTTAGGTTGTAGGTGGAGATTTCAGCGGTTAATGAACACAAGCGAGGTGAAAACATGAATTTACCTAAAGGGGGAAGTTTTTTACTTAGCCCTACGGATCCACAAGATATTTTTACCCCTGAAGATTTTACCGAAGAACACAGAATGATCGCCAAAATGGTCAATGACTTTGTCACAGACAGAGTTTTAGCTACCATGGAAGATCTAGAGGCTAAAAAGGAAGGTCTAATTCGTGAGCTTCTGGAAGCTGCTGGGGAACTGGGTCTTTTGAGCGCAGATATCCCAGAGGAATATGACGGTATGGACCTAGACAAAATCAGTTCAACTCTGATTGCTGAAGGATTTGGTCGCTCGGGTTCGTTTGCCATGACCCAAGGTGGGCAAACTGGGATAGGCAGTCTACCGATCGTCTTTTTTGGTAACGCTGAACAAAAGAAAAAATATTTGCCAGGCCTTGCTAGCGGTGAAAAGATCGGTGCTTATGCATTGACGGAACCAGGAGCAGGTTCTGATGCCTTAGCAGCTAAAACGAAAGCCGTACTAAGTGCTGATGGTCAATCTTATATCTTGAACGGAAGTAAACAGTTTATCACCACTGCTGGAATGGCGGATGTCTTTATTGTCTATGCCAAAATCGACGGAGAAAAATTTACCGCCTTTATCGTTGATGGCGACTCGGACGGGCTGTCTACTGGTGCAGAAGAAAAGAAAATGGGGATCAAAGGCTCCTCTACTCGGGCTGTAGTCTTTGAAGATGTCAAAGTGCCAGTGGGAAACCTCTTGTTCGAAATTGGCCGAGGGCATGTCGTGGCCTTTAATGTTTTAAATATGGGTCGTCAAAAACTGGCGGCAAACTCCGTGGGCCATGCTAAGTTCGCCTTGGAACTGTCTGCAACTTATGCTAACGAACGCCAACAGTTTAAAACCCCGATCTCTAACTTCGGACTGATAAAAGAGAAATTGGCTGAAATGGCGCTCAGGACTTATGCCATAGAAAGCATGGTTTATCGGACTGGGGGGTTATTGGAAAACATTTTACATAGTATGGACATTTCTGGTGTAGATGGAGGGCAATTAGCTGCCAAAGGGATTGAAGAATATGCCTTAGAATGCTCCATGAACAAAGTGTTTGCCACAGAGGCCTTAGCTTACGTTGTTGATGAAGGCGTGCAAATTCACGGAGGGTATGGCTATATCTCGGAATATCCGATTGAAAGACTGTATAGAGATGCCCGAATTTATCGAATTTTTGAAGGGACCAATGAAATTAATCGCATTTTGATCCCGACGACAATCTTGCGCCGGGTAGCTAAAGGGGATTTAGATCTTAAACAAGCTTTAGAGAAGCTAAAGGAACAACTCAACTCGGGTGTAATAACTCGAGAGGGAACAAGAGATCTGGTCCAGGCAGCTAAAGATATCTTTCTTTACATTTTTGGAGCGGGACTGGATAAGTATGGAGATACCCTGCTCAAGCAACAAGAGATCTTAGGCCGACTGGCTGACTTAGCGATGGGAGCCTTTGCAATGGAAAGTGTTTGGTTGAGGGCACAGAAAGCCCTAGCTAAGCATGGAGAGGCTGGGGTTAAGCTTAAAAATAATCTGACGGATGCTTTCATATATTCTCAAATCGGCAAGTTAGAGTTTATTGCTAAGGAAAGCATATCTGCTCTTGCAGATTCTGAAACTCTTGAGGCATTAGTTTTAGACCTTAAGAAATTAGTGGTTTATACTCCGCGGAATATTATTGCCTTGAGAAAAGAGATTGCAGCTGCAGTCATTGAAGAGGGTAAGTATGTTGTCTGATTAGATTGAACAAGCAACACCCACTTCTATAAGTGGGTGCCTTGAATGTGGATAAAATTAAAAATTTTGTTCAATTAAGAGCCTTCAAAGTTGAAGGCTCTTAATTTTGGCAGCTCTTATACTAGCTCTTATCCTATTGATTATATTTTTTAGATTAAATGTTTAAACATTAGATGATTGGCCAGCTGATAGGTAGTCTCTATTCCCAACTCGTATAAACTGTCCAGCATTTTAGTGTAAATTTGGGCGGTAATAAGGGCATCCCCAAGGGCAGTGTGCCTTCCTATAGGGTCAATATTGTAATATTGAGCTAAGGAATCGAGAGAACGTAGATTTTCCTCCCCAGGAAAAAGTAATTTTGCCAGTAGAAGAGTGTCGATAGTTGGTGTATTAAGCCTATGACCACAATATCTACGTAGTTTTATATTAATAAAGTTTAAATCAAAAGAGGCAGTATGAGCGATTAAGGGGGAAAGCCCTTTAAATTCTAAAAATTTGTCTAATACAGTTAAAACATCTGAACTATTAGCAACCATTTCATCGGTAATTCCGGTAATCTCTGTAGCGATTGTCGGAATAGACCGATTGGGGTTAACAAATTCTGAGAAGCAAGATTCGGTGATTAGACCATTTTCAATGGCTACAGCTCCTACGGAGATGATCTCGTCCTTTTTATTATAGCAAAAACCGGTTGTTTCAGTATCGAAAACCACGAACCGACTACTATCTAGGCGATATTCCGGCCAAGTTTGGTGTCTTAAGACGGTAACCTTATCATGCAAGCTGTTTAATCCCGGTGAGCTGAGTAGAAAGGAATCTGTCGGGCTCTTTCTAACTAGTTTTAGTAAAATAGTAAACAACTACATTTCCTCCTAAATTAGATGCCAGATGTCGGAGACCAGATGTCTGTGACCAGAGGTCAGAAGCCAGAAACCAGAAATCTAAATCATAAATTCGGGCTAAATCAGAAGCTGTAGTTTGGAGTTCGAAGGTGGGAGTTCTTGCATCGCAATTACAGATAGCCTTCCACCCTAAAGCTAGAACCGGTAAATGTCTGTAAGCGGTCTATCGCAATAAGACTCTCGCGTAGTACTGTGCGTTGTCTTTTGCTTAGGGCACTTGGTTTAAGGTAGTTATCTGGCACAAGTCCTTGACTCAGCTTCTGCAAGTTTACACGGATTCGAAACATCATTAGAGAGAGGTAAGCAGCTTCAT
Source organism: Desulfosporosinus burensis (assembly GCF_054657535.1). Classification (NCBI taxonomy): domain Bacteria; kingdom Bacillati; phylum Bacillota; class Clostridia; order Eubacteriales; family Desulfitobacteriaceae; genus Desulfosporosinus; species Desulfosporosinus burensis. Next base: position 163,400 of record NZ_BAAHYN010000010.1, on the reverse strand, counting down.
AATACTCAGCATCATCGGCAGATATTGCCTCGAGTGAGACGAGTTTATTTAATCTAGCCAGAGTTGAGGTATCAAGAATGCCTTCACGCATTGCAAAAATACGTATGCAGTCAACAATATGAACACAGGCGGAACCCTTGATATCGACCTCATCCTTATGTCCTTGCTTTTTGTCTAAAATAATTTGCTTGAAGAGCCCTAAAGGTACTCTGGTTTGAAGATCATCTTTAGCCATATGGTGAAGAATCGAGGGGGCTAAGCGGAAAAGACGATGGGCGAAATCCCGTAATTCTTGGGCCAGTTTTTCCTGTCCATAAACCGCTCGGAAATCCAAGAAAATTGTAAATTTCCGAAATGAATCCTCCGTAGGAGTGAAAATCCAACTATCACCAGAAGTTTTCCAAGCCTGTAGAGATTGACACCAATCTGGGTTACTTGCCATGATGTTATGTTGGCACTTGGGAAAGCCAGCTTCTTCAAGTCCATTAACGACAAAATTCGCTAAAGTGAGGAAATACTCTTTGATTGCTGGTTCTTGATCTAGTGGTGGTTCGGCATAGATAAGGGCATTGTCTTGATCAGAAGAGAGAGTCTGTTCTTTGCGCCCACCGCTTCCCAGGGTTAACCAGCAGTAATCAAGTGGGGGTAAGCCTAAACCGCATTTTTCTAGCGCTTCTTCGGCTAAAACTAAGAGGCGACGGGTAATAAGGTCATTGAGTTCTGAAACAACCTCGCAAATCTCATTAGCAGAAGCCTTATCCGACACCATATTAATAGTAACCTTCTGGATAAGTTTGGCAGCATGACTAAGTTCGGTAGTGGTTTTAGCTGATTCAATTCTACTGACAATGCTCAGAGTACTGGTTTTTCGCAACCGCGTAAGGTCTCCCATTGTGATAACCCCAAGCGGAAATCCATTTTCTGCTATTAAAATATACTTGTCATGGCGCTTAATCATAGTTAATAACGCCTCATAAAAAAATGCATCGGGTGGTAACGTGGGGGGAGTCTTATCCATGATATCAGAGGCAAATACAATTGCAGGATTACAATCTAGAGCTAGGACTTTATTAATTAAATCTCTTTCACTGACTAAACCCAAAAGTTTCCCGGTTGTCCCTACAATTGCGATAGTGCTAATATGTTGCTGCGAAAAAATTCTAGCAACTTGACTGATCGGTGTTGAAGGGGAACAAGTAATAACAGGAGTTGACATAATATCTTTAAGTCGATGTTTAAAGGGTTCAGAGCTATGTCCGTAAGAGTCAAACGGTTGCTCTTGGACCATTTGTTCGTACATATCTCGAAGACGTTGAGTTAAAATATTACTGAAAAAACCAGCAAATTTGTTCTGGGTTTGAAGTAAATCCTCGAAGATCTCCTTTTTTAATAAATAACACGTCAATTCTTCTACAGCCTTTACAGATGCAGGGTAGGTTTTACCAGTCAATATAGATTCTCCAAAAAACTCTCCTGCGTAGCGTAAGGATACCACATTGGAGCTAGGGTTATCACCTTCTGCAATTATTCCTGCGGTACCAGCTATGATAATTAGCAAAAAGCCGATCGATGGTTGGCCTTTAGTAAAGATGAAGGTATCTTTAGCATAGGTTTTGAGAATGAGCTTTGGCATTAAATCCCCTATAACCTCGTTAGATAAAGTATTAAAGGGTGGAAAATCGAGTGATGGATTAATCACTTGCCAACCTCCCATAATTCAGAATAATCTGTTATTTAATATTATATACCTTGGCTAATACAAGAACAATACCATATTCCAATCAAAAGGTCGCTGCGCAAAAGTACGCAACGACCTTATTTAGTATAATTCTAAACTAGTATGTCGGAAATTGATATGTCAACTAAGTTACGAATTACTTTACCAGGGCTACCCCAGAAGCAAAGGCTTTATTATTTAATTCCAGTAACTTGGCTGGGATTTTTTCTACAAGGGCACTTTGCCAGGCATCCTCTGGGAAATCCATATACTGAGAGAGGACACCCATTAACACAACATTTGTGGCTTTGGCATTGCCTGCGTCAGAAGCTAGTTTTAATCCGTCCAATTCAATAAAACGCTCAACTCGATCTTTAAGGTCGACAAGGATAGTCTCTGGGTAAGTTGCAGCTCCGATGAGTACCGGTAACGGTACTATCTTTTGAGTGTTAACAATTAAGACCCCATCTTTTTTCAAGTAATGAGACCAACGATAGGCTTCCAATTGTTCAAAGGCGATCAAAAAGTCAACTTCTCCTGGTTCAATAACCGGAGAGTAAACGTATTCCCCCATACGAACTTGAGTTACGACAGATCCACCCCGTTGGGCCATACCGTGGATCTCTGACATTTTAACTTGGTAACCTTCGGCTAGTGCGACATGGGTTAAAATTTTGGAGGCTAAAATTGTTCCTTGTCCACCTACTCCGACGAGTAAAACATTAATTATCTTAGACATTAAGCATCACCAGCCTTTCTCAAGGCATCAAATTTACATACGTTTATACATAGGCCACACCCTGTACATAGGGCTTGGTCTACTAGGGCTGTCTTGTTTTCTTCGTCAAAGGAGAGCGCTGGGCAACCAAGTTTCAAGCACATTTTGCAGCCTGTGCAGTCTTGGACCTGAAGAGGTTTTTCCGTATTTTTGATAATAAGAGCACAAGGTCGTCTCGCAATAATTACCGAGGGTTCAGGGGCTGCTATTTCGGTCTTGATAACTTCTTTAACGTTTGCCAGGTCAAAGGGATCAACTTCCGTAACCCGTTTTACACCCAAGGCCTTGCACAAGGCAACAAAGTCGACTTGAGGAGCTGGTTGACCCATGAGAGTCTTGCCTGTAGACGGGTTTTCTTGGTGGCCTGTCATGGCTGTGATGGAATTATCCAGAATAACGGTGGTGGTGTGTCCCCCATTATAAACCACATCCATCAGCCCGGTAACGCCTGAATGGAGGAAGGTAGAATCTCCGATGACGGCAACCATCTTTTCCGCCATATCTGGATGAGCTTTCTCCATTCCTAAAGCTCCGGATATCGAGGCACCCATGCAGATACAAGTATCCATTGCTTCGAGAGGAGCCATGGTTCCTAGGGTATAACAGCCAATATCACCAGAAACAACAAGTTTAAGTTGCTTAAAGGTGTAGAACATTCCGCGATGTGGGCAGCCTGGGCACATGACCGGAGGTCTAAATGGGGAGTCAAAGGGTTTGGCGAGCGGTATTCCGTTTTGGCCAGTTACTTTTTCCGTGATCATCCGAACGGAGAGTTCTCCATAAGGTGGGAAAAGTTCCTTGCCAATGACGTCGATGCCTAAAAGACGAATTTCCTTTTCCAGATAAGGTTCTAATTCTTCAATGACATAGAGCTTGCTGACTTTGGCTGCGAACTCTCTAATTAAGCCTGCAGGCAAAGGGTTGGTTAGGCCTAATTTGAGGATGGAAGCCTGAGGCAAGGCTTCTTTAACATATTGATAGCAAATACCAGAGGTGATGATACCAACGGTTGGATCCTTCATCTCCATATAGTTGACTGCCACAGTTTCCGAATAGGTGGCTAGTTTCTGCATTCGTTCTTCAACGATTAAGCGGCGAGCCCGTCCGTGTCCAGGTAGCATAACGTACTTGCGCGGGTCCTTCTCATAGGGTTTGACAAGTCGTTCTATCGGCTCCTTTAGTTCTACTAAACTTTGAGAATGTGCTATCCGAGTTGTGATTCGTAACATGACCGGGGTATCAAAGGCTTCAGAAATTTCCATAGCCAAGCCAACCATGTCTTTAGCTTCTTGGGAGTTCGAGGGTTCTAACAGAGGTATCTTGGCAAACGCCGCGTATAGTCTATTGTCCTGCTCATTTTGTGAAGAGTGCATTCCTGGATCATCGGCTGATATTAAGACTAAGCCAGCTCGCGTACCGGTATAAGCTACAGTGAAAAGTGGATCGGCAGCTACATTGACACCTACCATTTTCATGGTAACAATGGCACGAGCACCGGCAATAGCTGCGCCAATGCCTACTTCCATGGCTACCTTTTCGTTTGGCGACCACTGACAATAAACCTCCGGGTATTTAACAATATTTTCGAGGATTTCTGTGCTTGGTGTGCCAGGATAGGCTGCAGCAACGCTGATACCATATTCGTAGACACCCCGAGCAATTGCATCATTACCTGTCATTAATGTTTTCATGCCTTTTCTTGTCCCCCCCTTATAGTGGAAATGTAGACCAATTTCTCCGAACATTTTAAAAACAAGGTCTTTATGTATTTTAACTCACAAAATAGAAAGCTGTAAAGAGACCAGCAGGTTGATTATTGAAGATACACCACTTTGTATACTGATCACCCTCCAAAACAACCGTTCACGGGTAATTCAGTTTTCGTTAACAGTGGGTTATTAACCGTAGAACCTAAATTAAGTACAGTTCATGGCTCGATTATGTAAAAAGATTGAATATTTTGATATATTAGAATTATCTAAAATAGGTAATTTGGCTTGAATTAAGCCAATGAGGAGGTTAAAGAAAAATGACGCAAGATGCCGGCCAACGGATGCTTATGGCAGGCAACAATGCCATCGCCCGAGGAGCTTATGAGGCAGGAGTTTATTTCGCATCGGGTTATCCTGGTACACCCAGCACAGAAATACTTGAAGTTATCTCCCAATATCCTGAAATCAAAGCTCAGTGGGGAGCGAACGAAAAAGTAGCCTTTGATGAAGCTATGGGAGTGGCCATGTCTGGCAAACGTGCTTTATGCTCGATGAAATACGTCGGACTTAACGTTGCAGCAGATTCTTTCATGGTATTCCCGTTTTCTGGAACAATCGGTGGGTTTGTAGTCATCTCAGCCGACGACCCAGGGATGTATTCGTCCCAAAATGAACAAGACAATCGCTATTTTGCCAGATTAGCTCAAATACCTATGATTGAACCAAGTGATCCTCAAGAAGCCAAAGACTATCTAAAACTCGCTTACGAACTTAGCGAGAAATTCTCCACCCCCGTGCTTTTCAGGACATCCATGAGAGTCTCCCACAGTAAAGGGATGGTAACTCTGGGCGAACGTAGTGAAGTAGGGGAAACTAAAAGCTTTGTTAAAGACGTACCTAACTGGGTCGTGCCCATTTTTGCTAAAGCGCTTAAAGCCAAACTGGATGCTAAATTCGAAGCAATTAGCGCGTTTGTTGAGACTTATTCCTACACTCGTATCGAGGAAGGGAACAGTAAAATAGGGGTTATCACTAGTGGGGCCTCCTACACTTATACTAAAGAACTACTTCCAGAGGCTAGCGTACTTAAACTAGCGATCACCTATCCCTTACCAAAGCAAATGATCCTCAATTTCTGTGCCCAATACGATAAAGTCTACATTATTGAAGAACTGGATTCTTTCATCGAAGACCAAATCCGAGCTTGGGGAGTCACTAATATCAGCGGCAAAGATATCTTCCCCCGCACCGGGGAATTCAGCCCAGACGTTTTAGGTAAATGCTTATTCAACGAACAACCTATTAAAGACTTTTCCAATGAATTTAACATCATCAGCCGTCCCCCCCAACTTTGCGCAGGCTGTCCGCATCGAGGAGCCTACCTCGCCCTCAAAAAATCGGGGGCCTTAGTCACCGGAGATATTGGCTGTTACACACTAGGCGCCTTACCACCCTTAGGGGCTATGCATACCTCCTTTGCCATGGGAACCTCAATTGGTAACGCCTTTGGCTTTGAACTTGGAGGAATGAACAAAGTTGCAGCAGTTATTGGAGATGCAACCTTCATTCATGGCGGAATCCCGTCCCTTATTGACGTTGTTTACAACGGCGGCAACACCACCATCGTCATTCTGGATAACAGCACCACTGGCATGACGGGTCACCAAGAACATCCTGCGACAGGACTCACCCTTCAAGGGAAAGCAGTCCCCAAACTAGACTTAGTTAACCTTGTTAAAGCCCTTGGCGTTCAACATGTTCAAGTGGCCGATCCCTTTGATCAAAAAGCAATGAACCAAGCCATTAAAGAGGCTCTCGACCATGAGGGACCTTCTGTTGTCATCACGAACAGACCTTGTATCTTCGCTCGTGGCGAAAAGCAAAGACCCAAAACACCCTATGTCATAGACCTCGATAAATGTAATCAATGCGGGGCTTGTCAACGTATCGGTTGCCCAGCAGTATTACCTGGAGAACAAGCACTGATTGATGATGTATCCTGCACAGGCTGTTCTTTATGTGCCCAAGCCTGTAAATTTGACGCCATTCACTTAAAGGGGGAATAAAAATGTCAAAGGTAACGAACGTACTCCTCTGTGGCGTCGGAGGGCAAGGCGTACTTCTGGCCAGTGAAGTTCTCGCTTTAGTTGCTGCCGAGGAATATGCCCAAGTTAAACAAACAGAAGTACATGGGGTAGCCCAACGAGGAGGGAGCGTGGTCAGTCATCTGCGCTTCGGTGACCAAGTTTACTCACCCACCGTCCGCACCGGTACTGGGGATATCTTAGTAGCCTTTGAAAGGCTTGAAGCAGTACGTTACGGACATTATCTCAAACCAGGGGGTCTGATGCTGATCAATGACATTGAAGTCATGCCTGGTCAGATGGGTGAATATCAACCTTATCCCACCGGAATCATGGAATTTGTTCAAAGTAAAGGCTTTCAGATCCAAGAAATTCTGGCCACATCCCAAGCTAAAGCATTAGGCAATCCTAAAGTCAGCAGTCTAATCATTCTGGGGGCTCTTTCCGCTCACTTGGATCTATCCCAGCAAGCTTGGGAAAGAGTTATTCGGAAACGTATTCCGCCAAAACTTGTCGATATCAATCTACAGGCCTTTAAAGCAGGCATAGAAATGGCCCAAGCAAGGGCTCAAGCAGCCATAGCTAAAGACTAGTTTCTCACATCAAGTGAAGACTGAGGCACTAAGAGTAGTTAAGGAGGGTTCAGACGGTGGAAAAACCTGCGCCTGACGCTAAACAATGCTTAATCTGGGACCAGGAACATGAGACTATGCCGCGGGCCAAACTGGAAGAGTTACAACTGCAAAGACTCCAAGCAACAGTCCAGCGTTGTTACACTAAAGTACCGGCCTATAAAGAGAAAATGGACGCGTTAGGAGTTAAACCCGAAGATATCAAAAGTCTTAAAGATATTAGTAAATTACCCTTTACCACCAAAAATGACCTTCGCGATAATTACCCCTTTAAAATGTTCGCCGAACCAATCGCTAAGATCGTTCGCATGCACGCTTCAAGTGGCACCACCGGTAAACCGATCGTGGTGGGCTATACAGCCAACGACATCAATAGTTGGTCTGAACTGATGGCTCGAGTGTACACTTCTGGTGGAGTTACCAATGCCGATATTGTGCATAACTCTTATGGTTATGGACTCTTCACTGGTGGCATGGGAGCTCACTATGGAGCGGAACGTGTTGGAGCAGTCGTCATTCCAGTATCTGGAGGGCTTACTAAACGCCAAGTTATGCTCTGGCAAGATTTTGGGGCAACAGTCCTGATGGCTACCCCATCCTATGCCTTAGTACTCGCTGAACAAGCCAAGGAAATGGGTGTCGATCCCACGCGGGACCTTAAACTTAAAGTAGGCTTTTTTGGGGCTGAACCTTGGACTATGGAAATGAAACGTGAAATCGAAGAAAAACTTAACATTGAGGCCTTCGATATCTACGGGCTTACCGAAATGATGGGCCCAGGAGTATCGTTTGAATGCCCCTATCACGATGGATTGCACATTTCCGAAGATCATTTCATAGTAGAGACCGTCGATCCAGATACAGGAGAGTCTCTACCACTTGGGAGCTTAGGTGAAATGGTCCTAACCTCCCTAACGAAAGAAGCTTTCCCAGTTCTGCGCTATAGAACAAGAGATCGAACCATTATCGATACTGAAAGCTGTGCCTGCGGACGCACCACAGCTCGGATGAAGCGTATCACCGGACGTACTGACGATATGTTAATTATTCGAGGCGTCAACGTGTTCCCTTCTCAAATTGAAAGTGTGATTTTAACGATTAAGGGACTTGAACCCCAATATGTCATCGTTGTGGACCGCGGAGCAAGCTATATGGATGACCTGGAAGTCCTCGTGGAATGTACCCATGAATTACATGCCCAAGGGGATGAGGCCATGAAAAAGGTACAAGAACACATAGGTGCTGAATTACAGCAAGTACTAGGCCTTAATGCCCGGATTAAAGTTGTTGCTCCCAAGACATTGCTGCGTAGTGAAGGTAAAGCTAAACGAGTGGTGGACCTTCGAGAACACAATAACTAAACCGAATACTTGGTGAAGCAGAACATGGAACACTCACTGATAGAAGTGGAACTCTTAATGTGGATAAAAGAAATGTGAAATCAAGAGGTGGTGAAGCTCACTATGTCTATGACTATGACTATGACAGAGAAAATTCTAGCCGCTCACGCTGGGTTAAGCGAAGTACGTCCCGGTCAGATCATCAACGCTAAAGTGGACTTAGTCTTGGCCAATGAACTATCAGCTATCGTAGCTATCGAAGAGTTTGGCAAAATTAAAGGAGCTAAGAACGTCTTTGATCCTCAAAAACTTGTCATCATCCCGGATCATTTTACCCCCAATAAGGATATTCAATCCGCTAGAGTTGCCAAAAAGGTCCGAGAGTTTGCTTTAGAACATAACACCTTGTACTACGAAGTAGGCCGAATGGGTATTGAACACGTCCTACTTCCAGAACAAGGCTTGGTAAGACCAGGTCAATTGGTCATTGGCGGAGATTCCCATACTTGTACCTATGGAGCGTTAGGTATGGTCGCTACCGGAGTAGGATCAACTGATATCGCTGTAGCTTGGGCCTTAGGAGAAGTTTGGCTGAAGGTTCCACCCACGATCAAGATCGAATTTCAAGGGAAGAAAAGACCTTGGGTTTCTGGTAAAGATATGATTCTCTACATGATTGGACGTTTAGGTGTCGATGGGGCTATCTATAGTGCTTTAGAATTCTGCGGAGAGGCCATAGAGGAACTCAGTATAGCAGAACGGTTGACCATGGCTAATATGGTGATTGAAGCAGGGGCTAAAAATGGTATTTTTGCGGTTGATGCTAAAACTGAAGCCTATGTCAAAGCAGCCACCAATCAACCTTATACGGTTTATACTAGTGATCCAGATGCTAACTATGCTCAAACCATCGTTTTTGATATGGCCGATATCGAGCCCCAAGTTGCCTTCCCACATTTGCCTTCGAACACAAGACCTATCTCTCAAGTGGGTGAAGTTTCTATCGATCAAGTGGTGATCGGCTCCTGTACCAACGGACGGATTGAAGACTTGCGTATCGCCGCCGGACTTCTAAAAGGAAAAAAGATCCATCCTCGAGTACGCTGCATCATCATCCCAGGTACCCAAAAAGTCTACCTTGATGCTATGAAGGAAGGACTATTGGAGACCTTTATACAAGCAGAATGCGTTGTTTCAACCCCAACCTGTGGTCCTTGTGTAGGAGGACATATGGGAATTTTAGCTGATTGGGAGCGTTGTGTATCCACCACCAATCGCAACTTTGTCGGCCGGATGGGTCATGTCACTAGTGAGATATACCTAGCTAGCCCAGCTGTAGCAGCAGCCTCAGCCTTAAGTGGCAGATTAGCAGACCCTGGTCAACTAGAATAATCGCTAAGAACGGAGGGAAACGACGATGATTGAAGGAGAAGTCTGGAAGTTAGGTCGGGATATTGATACCGACCTGATCATAGCAGGCCGTTATTGTAATATATCTGATCCTGCAGAATTAGCGAAGTATGTGTTAGAGGACTTAGATCCAAACTTTGTCAAAACATTTAAAACAGGAGACGTGATCGTAGCTGACAATAACTTTGGTTGTGGTTCATCACGAGAAGTGGCGCCTCTGACCTTAAAAGCGGCCGGAGTGGCGGCTGTAGTAGCCCCAACATTTGCTCGGATCTTCTATAGAAACTGCATAAATATTGGACTACCTATTTTTGAAATTTCGGACGTCGCTAAAGACTTTGAAAAAGGTCAGCGAATCAGTATAGACCCGCTGACCGGAAAAGTAACCAATCTCACGACGGGAATAACGTTCCAAGCAGCACCTTTCCCTGCCTTTATGCAAAAGATCATGGATGCCGGTGGGCTTGTGGCCTATGCAGGTGAACGATTGGGGGGAGCTAACGATGAATAAAGATAATCCACGCAACTATCGATTTGGAGTTATTGGTGGCGATGGAGTAGGCCCAGAGGTTGTCACCGAAGGACTTAGGGTTTTGGAAGTTGTAGCTCGACAACAGGGGTTTTCCTTTGAATTAACGCATTATCCATATTCGACCGATCACTATCTGAAAACCGGAGAGACCATGCCAGAATCAATATTAGATGAATACAAAACGATGGATGCACTTTACCTTGGAGCCCTAGGTGATCCACGGGTAGAGCCAGGCTTTATTGAGCGGCCCATCATCATGGGAATGCGTTTTGGATTAGATCTCTATATTAATCTGCGCCCGATCAAACTGTACGCAGAGCAATTTTGTCCTCTTAAAGGCAAAAAGCCAGAGGATATTGATATGGTTATTGTACGTGAGAATACCGAAGATCTCTATACAGGTATAGGTGGGATCTTTAAAAAGGGCACTCCAGATGAAGTCGCCATTGCCGAAATGGTGTTCACCCGTAAAGGGTGTGAAAGGGCCATTCGATATGCTTTTGAATTAGCCAGAAAACGCAATAAAAAGAAAAAGGTAACCTTAATCGATAAGGCGAATGCGATACGAGCTATGGATCTTTGGACTAGAACCTTCGAAGAAGTCGGTGCAGAATATCCTGATATTCAAAGGGAACACGCCTATATTGATGCTGCTTGTATGTGGATGGTTAAAAATCCAGAATGGTTTGATGTGGGCGTTACCAGTAATTTATTCGGTGATATTATCACAGATATTGGCGCGATGATCCAAGGTGGACTCGGTATAGCTGCTTCAGGGAATATCCATCCAGGCAAGGTTTCCATGTTTGAACCGATTCATGGTTCTGCTCCAAAATATGCGGGTCTTAATGTCGCTAATCCAATGGCCGCGATTGCTGCAATGGCAATGCTTTTGGACTATATTGGCGAAACAGAAGCCTCTGTCAAGATTGACAAAGCCCTCCAAAGTTTGTTAATGTCCGGCAAGGTTCCCTCCTTGGGCGCAGATTCAGGACTATCTACCAGTCAAATCGGTGATTTTGTCATCGAAATATTAGCGAGGGGGTAGGATTATATGTTGCGTGAGCCTATCGAACAACTACTGCATAGTCCGTTGGAGTTTACGAAAGATATTACATTTCCAGACCCTAGAGAACTTCGTATCTACGACTCCACCCTTCGCGACGGAGAGCAAATGCCTGGTGTGGCCTATACCCCTGAACAAAAGCTTGAGATTACTAAGGCCTTAAGCGATATTGGGGTTCATATTATCGACGTGGGGTTCCCCGGAGTATCAGCTACGGAACAAGAGGCTTTGCGCTTGATCATGGAAGCCAAGCGCCGTGGTGAATTACGCGCCGATCTTGAAATTGTGGTAATGTGTCGTTCGCATAAAGGAGATATTGACGCAACTCTTGAGGTTCTTAACGGGATAAATATCTCTCCAGAAGAAGTGACTTTTTTCATCTTTACGACGGCATCCAATCTACACAATAAATATAAAATAGGTAAAACCCTACTTCATAGGGAGGGGATTTCTGACGCCGAACATGAAGATCGGCCAATCGAATGGTACAAAGAAGCCAACCTGAAGATGATGGAGGAAGCAATCCGTTACGCTCGGTCCAAAGGGGTAACTCATATCGAGTTCGGTGGAGAAGATGGTTCACGAGCGGATGTTGATTATTGTATTGAACTGTTCCGTCGGGGGCTTGCTGCAGGTGGCACGAGACCTTCCTGGCCAGATACTGTAGGGGTTTTGACTCCGGAGGCAACTGCCAAATATACAGAAGAGATAGTCCAGGCAATGCCTGAGGTACCTTTATTGGTACACTTCCACAATGATTTTGGGTTTGGCACAATCAATACTATCACAGCAATTAAATATGGTGCGAAGGCTTTCTGCACGACGGTAGCAGGATACGGTGAACGGGCGGGAAATGCGCCTCTCCACGAAGTAGTAGTTTCTTTGAAATTGCTCTATGGTATCGAAATTCCCGGTTTCAAATACGAAAAGCTGCATGACTTGTACCGCCTAGTCGAAAAATATGCCTGTATGCCAATCCAGGCCCATTGCCCAATTATTGGACCTCATGTTTTTACGCACGAAAGCGGCATACACACGGCGGGTGTACTGATTGATCGGCGTATTTATGAGGCTATTCCATCAGAATTAGTAGGACAGAAGACCTCTTTCGTATACGGTAAACACTCTGGAGGCCAAATTATTGAACATGGTTTACTGGGGATGGAAAAGGAACTTACGGAGTCAGGAGTCACGATAACACCGGAATTGATAGAAAAAGTGACTGCGGAAATGAAGCGTTTGCGGGAGGATAAATCAAAAACAGATCTTTTGCAAAAACTCATCCATATTTATCATAAAACGTTAGAGTCAATAGGATTAACGGGTAAAGATCTGTTCCGTGTTGCTTGTCAGATGCATGAGAAGCTTAAGCAACAGGAATTGCCGAAATAACCCTATGATCGATACCTATGCGCACCTTTCAAGATTGCTAAATGAAGGTTTCTTGTTTGAGACCTTTCATTTAGCAAATGGAAAGGTGTTTTTATAGTTTATGGTTTAAGCCCTGACAGAACAAAGGAAGAACTTTTCTGAGCCGAGGAAATGGCAAATGTCAGCGCATAAGATAATTGCTTGATAACCTTCTTGAGATAGTATACAATAAAATAAAACCACCAGCTGTACAAAGCCTGTGGCTTTTATTATAGATGTAGGACTTGTTCAGAGCTTTTGTAAAACTTTTAGGTTCGGATTTCCATGGTGTGATATAAAGACCGAGGCGTAGCCTCGGTTTTTCATAAATACGACTCTAAAGACCTAACATCTCTTTGAGTATCCGGGATTTGGTCCGGCTCATTGGGATTTCGCTACGTTCAAGATCATCGACCACTATAGTGTAAGTTCCATTAAAATATGGAATGAGTTCTCGCATGCGTTGAATGTTCACTAAATAACAACGATGAGACCGAAAAAAAAGAGTGGAGTTTAAACGTAATTCCAACTCGCGTAAGGTAAAACGGGTCAAGTAAGACTCCTTTAAGCTTTTTATGTAGACCTTATCTTTATCGGTATAGACATAGATTATTTCGTCCGGGTGTAATAGTATTATTTTACCTCTTAGTTCGACTGGTACAACTTCCAAAGGCTTAGGTGAAATAGTTTCACGTTTAATAGGGGGCGGATTACTCTTTGGCCCAGTTAGGTTGCCTTTTAATTGGCGCACTTTCAATAGCGCTTCTTCCAGTCGTTTAGGGTGAATAGGTTTAAGAAGATGCTCTAAAGCATTTAAGGCAAACGCGTATTCTTCGTGAGCTGTGTTGTAAGTAGAATCATCTAGATTCAAGATTAACTCTCGGGCGTCTAAGGCATTTGTTGCCTTGCTGACGACTTGAACATTCTCAAAGGGCTGGAGTAGGTTGCGAAGTTCTTGACTGTCGGAGCATTCGTCATCCACCAGTATGGCACGAAGTTTCAAGCTGATCCCTCATTTCTTCCATCCATAGCCAGCGCTTGGCGCCAGCCAAGTTTCCTTAAGTTCTCCAAAAAATATATTGGCTGGTGACATCAGCAAAAAAGGTTTGCACAGTTAAGATGCATTTCAGACTAGTCTATCCAATTTGAATATTCAGTTAATTATATATAAAATTATCATGCCATGTAATGTCCCCGTTTGTCAAGAAATGATTTTGAAAACTAGCCAACACTTTCCTCATAATAAGGTTTTATTTGCTACTTTTGTGTAAATAAACTCGAATAACCCGTTAAAGAAAGAGGTGGAAGACTTGTATCTCCAGCAAAGATTAGAAAAAAATTTGGAGACTAGGGTACAGTTATGATGTGGGTGGAAGAGGTCATGACCCAGATACCTGTTTGTCTTAGCGAGACCAATTCTTGTTTGGAGGCATTACAAAGGCTTATCGAAGCTAATTCTTCTGGTTGGCCTGTCGTGGGTAAAACCGGTAATTTGATAGGGGTAGTTACAATGAAGACCCTTGTCGAGAGAGTAATCGATAATAACAGTTCATCTGCAGAACTGAGTTGCCTTGAGGCGGTGGAACGTGATCCAGTGGTTATTAAGCCGTCTCTGCGTCTAGGTGAGGCATGGGCTTACCTATTTAATTTGGCTGTGGTAATTGAAGAGGATGGGCAGATTGTTGGTGTTCTAAGCCGTGCGGACCTGGCGGTTGCTTTATATCAAGAAGCCGAATTCCAGGTGAAAGAACTGGAAGCGGTACTAAGCTCTGCGCATAATGGTATTGTAGTGATCAATAGCGATGGGATGATAAATTCGTTTAATAGGGCAGCCGAACGATTTACTAGGGTTTCTCGTGAAAGAGCCATTGGTCGTCATGTCTTAGATGTCTTAGTGCCTCTTGGTCTTATGGAGACGCTGGAAACGGGAAAATCGGAGTATTCCCAAAAGTTTCGAGTGGGTAGGGGGACTTATATCATGAATAGGGATCCAGTAATCCAGGACGGTAGGATTACTGGAGCTGTTGGCGTATTTCAAGATATCTCAGAAATCGAATCGGTATCACAAGAATTGGCCACAGTTAAGGAGCTTAATAGTGAACTCGATTCAATCATACAGTCCTCCTCAGATGGTTTATTCGTTACCGATTCGGCTGGCATAGTTCTAAGATATAATCATACCTTTGAAAAATTGAGTCTAGGTAATGCTCAGAATTTGATTGGCAGAGCAATTCAGGAAATTGAAGAGGTTACCTATGCTCATTCGCTAGTTAACTTAGTTCTGCAACGCAGGAAACCGGTTACAATTATGGAAAATAAGCATAATCATAGTTTGCTTGTCACGGGTAGTCCTGTTTTCGATGAAAAAGGAAAGCTTATGAGGGTTGTAATAAATCTTAGAGATATGACCAGCCTTAATCAGCTCCGACAGGAACTAATTGATGCCAAACGTCTAAGTGAACAGTACCACCAGGAGCTATCCGAATTGCGTAATCGTCAGGATACTGGGGGAATGATAGGGACTGGTCCTGAGATGGAACGCGTATTCGAATTAATTAGGCGAGTAGCTAAGGTTGATTCTACCGTGCTTTTATTCGGAGAATCAGGCGTCGGCAAGGAAGGTATAGGGAAGCTTCTTCATACTCAGAGCAACCGCGCCGATGGTCCTTTTATAAAACTAAATTGCGGGGCTATTCCAGAGCATTTGTTAGAATCGGAACTCTTTGGATATGAATCGGGAGCGTTTACGGGAGCCCGTCGAGAAGGCAAGATCGGCATGTTCGAGCTAGCTCATAATGGGACGATTTTGCTCGACGAAATTGGTGATTTTCCCTTTAATCTTCAGTCTAAACTTTTGAGGGTTCTTCAAGAACGGGAAATTGTTCCCGTTGGAGGGGCAAAACCGCGCCAAGTCAATGTGCGAATCCTAGCTGCTACCCACAAAAATCTTGAAGAGATGATCAGGGCGGGTCAATTTAGAGAGGATCTGTACTTTCGATTAAATGTAGTTCCGATTGTGATACCGCCTTTGCGTCAACGGCAAGAGGATATCATTCCTCTAATCTATCATTTCCGAGATAGATTTAGTAAGAAGTACGGTTTTCAACGAGAATTCTCTCCCGAGGTAATTGAGGCTTTTCTACAGTATGATTGGCCAGGTAATGTTCGAGAGCTAGAAAATATGGTTGAGCGTTTAATGGTGGTTTCGGCCGGAGAATTGATTCTAGTATCTCAGTTACCTATTCCTTTTAAACGGAGTGCCAGTGAATTAAGAGGAGTATCAGTCAATTCTTTAATGCCCTTGAAAGAAGCTGTAGATGAAGTAGAACGACAACTTATTGACAAGGCCTTAGAGAAATATGGTAGTACTTATAAGGCTGCCGCTGCCTTGGGCGTAAATCAGTCAACGATAGTTCGCAGAATGGCTCGTTTTCGACGGGCCGCCGCTGAGTCGTCTGTTCGGCATTAGAGCATTTATATGACGTTAATAGCCAGGAGGTGATAAAATGAGAGTTTCCGAAATACGTTTAAAAGAACTACTTGAATTCTTACCTGAACAGGGTAAAGTCCTTTTAAAAGGCTCTCGCGTGATGATCTTCGATGCCACCTCTCTGGGAATGTTACGTAAAGATTTAATCGATACCTTGGGTATGGACAGAGCTAAAGGTTTTCTCATTCGTTATGGCTGGTCCTGTGGTTTTCAAGCCTATACAAATATTAAAAAACAGTTCCAGTGGGACGAAGACCAGGAGGGAATATTCACCGGTCCTATCATGCACACTCTGCAAGGCTACGCCTTAAGTGAATTCTTTTGGCATATCGATCCCCAAACAGGTGCCTCATATTATAAAGGATATTGGACGAACTCTTATGAAGCAGAACAACATATCCTGCATTTTGGTCACCACCACGAACCAGTATGCTGGAATTCGATTGGATATGCTAGTGGCTACAGTTCTGCTCGCCTAGGAAAGCAGGTCATTTATAAAGAGGTACAATGTGTAGGCCAAGGTGATGAGCACTGTACTTTTATTGGAAAGTCGGTTGAAGATTGGGGAGAAGAAATAATCCCTGAACTAGCCTATTATGAAGTTAGTAAAATCAGCGAAGAACTAGAAACAGCTCATCAGAGGATTAAGGCTCAAAATAGGATGCTGGAACGAACAGTCACTATTCATGAACAATTGACACAATGTATTTTGAAAGGCCAAGGGATAGAAAACATCACGGCCACTCTTGCAGAATTAATGAAATGTACAGTAATTCAGGAAGATAACCATTTGGTTCCACAATCCACCTGTTTTCCAGAAAAATCTGCCACAAAAGATATCCTAACGCCTTATCTTCCTATTTTGTCGAGTCCTTCTTTCAAAAAGACTTCCGCTTTTTACGTTCAACAAAAGCGTCCATTTCAATTAGCTGATCAACATGCGGATTGTCTTGTTTATCGCTTGGTTTCACCAATTCTGGTTGGCAGTCAACATCTTGGCTTTGTATCCTTACTGCGCATAGAGTTACCCTTTTCAGATTTGGAGAATATTGATTTGGAACATGCCGCCAGTGTTTTTGCTCTCGTAATACTAGAACAGAAGAAGATCGCCGAGGTAGAAAGGCGCCTAAAGGGTGATTTTATTGATGACCTTCTATCAGAGAATTTCACTGACCCCAATTCGATCATTAACCGGGCCCGTGGCTTGAATTATGACATTACCCGACCTCATCGGGTTCTAGTGTTAGAGATTCACAACTATTCTCTATTGTTCAAATCCTTAGGGCAAGATGAAAAAAGAATTCTACAATTTAAAACAGAGCTTGTCAGTACTGTCCAAAACTACCTAGAACGGTTTGGTAAAGGAATGGTCGTTAACAAAGGGGATAATTTAATTATACTAGTCCAACAAACTATCGTGAATTGCCCTGAAAAAATTACCAGACAACTGGCCGAAGATATCATCGAACAAGTCTTAAATAAATATCCGAAAATTACATTGTCAATTGGTATTGGAAGTAGTTGCACGGAGATATCTGATTTTAACAACTCCTACTTATCTGCAAAAAAGGCGCTAGAAATAGGTAAAATCTTAAAAAAACATAGTAAGGTAATCTCACTTGAGCAGTTTGGTACCCATGCCCTGCTTTTTAGTGCCTTAGACTCCAAAGATATTTATAACTTTGCAACTAACCATATTGGAGCTCTATTAACCTATGATGAAACCTATCAAACTCAACTTATCCCTACACTCCAAGAGTTTCTAAGCCACCGCGGTAATGTTGAAGGAACTGCTAAAACTATGGATATGTCAATAAGTGGTTTAAAATATAGATTAAAGCGAATTAAAGAGATTACTGGGCAGGATCCGAAAGAAGGCCAAGCTTATTTTAATCTCTACTTAGCTATCAACATCCTTCAGCTTGTGGGAAAAGACAAAATTAAGTCTTAGAAATGGATTGAATAATATTTTTTGTTGCAAACCAAATAGAACTTTGGTCAATAGGCTTCTACTTACGTTGCTCCAGATTGAGCAATTAAGTAGGAGTCTTTTTTACATTATACTGCTTAGGATTCCATGACTTCCTCCAAACTAATTTGCATAATTTAGTCCATAGGCATTACTCACATCATTTATCCACCGCTAATTTGGTTCCGACCTCCGCCATGATTCTCTTTTATAGTTTCAGACGTCAACCTGATCAGTTCAATTACTTCCCTCTAAGTATCCTTAGGGATAGCTTTATTCGTATGAAGCAGGTGGAACTATTTGTTAATTTCAAACTGGTTCAGAGGTAGTAATGTGCAAGTGAATATGTTATGATTTGGAAAGAAATATAACTGAAAATTCAATATATTAAATCTAATCAGATAAGCTCAAGGTGGTGATTGGAAAAACATAAAATATTTTGTTGCCAAAAACATTAAATTGAGGAGGCTAAGTCTGAATATGAAAAAGAAAACTTTAGCTCTTGGTGTAAGCCTATTATTTATGATGAGTATGCTATTAAGCGTATCTGGGTGTGGTCAAAAGACCGCTACCACTACCACCACAGAGAAAAAGGCTGATCCAATTATTTTAGGTGTTGCAACTTCCTTAGGCCAATTCGATGCGGCTGGTTCTCTAAAAGCGGCGCAATTAGCCGTGGATGAAATAAATACTAGTGGTGGTGTAGATGTTGGTGGTACAAAACGTCCTTTTGAAATCGTCACTATCGATACCAGGGATGCCGAACCTTCAATCCCTGTAACAGATGCCTTGGCAGCTATTGAAAAACAAATTCTGGAAAAGAAACCTGCTGCGATGGTTGTTGGAGTTTTACGTTCAGAGGTCCTTCTCTCGGCCATGGATTTGATTGCTAAATATAAGGTTCCATATATGGTATCAATTGCAATGACCCCTGATTTTGAAAAAAAGGTTGAAGCAGATCTAAAATATAAGTACTTGTTTAGAGTCGGCCTAAGTTCTCCGTATCTCGTAGGTAACTTGTCCGATAATTTAAGTACTATAGGTAAAAAGTTTAATTTCAATAAAGTATATTTTGTAAATCAAGATGTAGCTTGGGCGAAAGGGACAAATACCGCGCTGGCAAAATGGGCTGCAGCTAACGGTTGGACTGTTGTAGGGCATGATGCTTACCCAACAGGGGCTTCGGATTTCTCCTCAACGCTTAATAAAGCAAAATTGGGTGGAGCTCAACTCATTGTTCCCCTCTTTGATATGCCTGAGTCTGCCAACTTAGTCAAACAAGCTAGTGCCATGAAAGTGCCAGCACTTTTCGCGGGGTTTATTAGTTCAGCTGCTTCAGAATCATCTTGGAAAACCTTTGGTGGAGATATCAATGGTTTAGTTAATTTCCTATTTGAAAATGCCTCACTACCAGTGAAGGCGCTTCCCAAAAGTATTACCTTTAATGAGGCTTATGGCAAAAAGTTTGGCGAAGCAGAACGCGCCAAAATTACTGGTCATGGGGGAGGGCCATCGTATGATTCCGTCTATATTATGGCTGAAGCTATTAAAAAGGCCGGATCACTGGATGCGGACAAACTTGTTACCGCTCTCGAGCAAACAGATATGGACGGTATGATTGGCCATCTCAAATTCAATAAGAACCATCAAATTATTTATGGCTCCGATCCAAAAACAAGCGCTGTCAGTATTGCGTTTCAGTGGGTTGATGGCAAAAGGGTACCAGTATACCCTGCAGCTATCGCTGAAGGAGAAATCGTTCTGCCAGCAATAAAGTAACTTTCTGATTGACTTAGAAACATAGAGTAAAGGCTTAACTACAATTTAAGGAGCGTTTTTCCTATAAAAACGCTCCACCATTTTTTCGGGGGTGTTTGTGAATCATGGTCACTAACTTTCTAATCTACGGTTTAGTAAACAGTGCAATACTTATGCTCTCAGCGATTGGGTTTAGCCTAACCTTCGGTTTAAGCGGGGTAGCAAATTTTGCTCACGGTGCTATGTATCTTACCTCAGGCTTTACTGCTTGGATGCTGATCAACTATTTAGGCTTATCCCCTCTGGTGGCCATGCTTTTAACGGTTGTGCTGATGGGAATATTAGGAGCCCTGATCTACCGAGTTATCCTAATGCCTGTACGGGGCATCGTCTTATCCGAAGTCATTTCAACCTTTGCCTTAGGTGTTGCTTTGATCGAATTCTTCCGCTGGAAAGGTTTTACGAGTTTCGATTTTAGTCTGCCCCCTTTTGTGAAGGGGAGTGTCGACATTTTCGGGGTGACGATTGATTACCAACGTTTGATCATCATTGGCATTGCTTTGATAATTGCTCTATTCTTGTGGTATTTCACTCATTATACCAAGACTGGTTTGGCCTTAAGGGGCATGGCTCAAGACGAGTATACAGCCTTAAGTATCGGTATTGAATCGGATTGGGCGGCCATGCTCAGCCTGGGCTTAGGCGCGGCCTTAGCTGCTATCGCTGCCATAGCAATCTTACCGCTAGGCATCATTTCGATTAATTTAGGCTACGAGATTTTTCTGATTGCTCTGGCTGTTTCAGTTCTTGGTGGCTTAGAAAGTACATTGGGTCTTTTTGTGGGAAGTCTGATTCTAGGTTATGCCATGGTCATTGCTAGTAACTATCTCGGACCACAGTGGGGTCAAGTCGTATACCTAGGTGCCATAGTCGTAGTTTTAGCGATTAAACCCTCAGGCTTATTTGGCAAATATAAAGAATTGGAGGAGAGAGTGTGAGGACGAATACTAGTCACCGGAAAGAACGCATTGATCGTGGCATAAAAGTAAGATCAGATGATATTTTTGTGCTAGCCTCCATACGTGATCTCCTCTACGTTATTTTACCTAAAGCGATCGTCATTTTAGCGATGTTCAGCCTCCCCTTGTTAAAAGATGTGGTGGGGATGTATTGGTTAAACGTGTTAGTAACAACACTGGTAATTATTTTGTTGGCCTTAAGTTGGGATTTGCTAGCATCTGCAGGTTTAGTATCGTTAGGGCAAGCCTTCTTCTTTGGAGTTGGGAGTTATATTGCTGGTTACCTAAGCTTTAGATTCGGTTGGTCGCCACTTTTCACCATCCCCACAGCAACCCTAGTCGGGGCGATTATATGTGCACTTTTTCTTTATCCCGTATTGCGTCTAAGAGGAATTTATTTTGGCCTGATTACCTTTGCTTTACCACTTTTGTTAGGGAGGTTAATCGAAGCGACTAAAGTGCTGGGTGGAACCGAAGGCATGAGTGCTCTCCCTCCACTTCCCGGAATAACAGGTAAACTTTATCTGCTCATGTTTGTTGTCTTACTCACGCTCTTTGGCTTTCGAAGATTGATTTCATCAAATTATGGTTTAGTTTTTCAAGGGATTCGAGATAACGATCGAGCAGTTATTGCTGCTGGTTATAATATCCAATGGTATAAGACCCAAGCAGTATTTATAGCTGCTTTACCCGCTACCTTTGCAGGAGCTTTTGTGGCTCACCACTTCCAGTTCGTGGGTATACCCGCCTTTGCTATGGATTATTCCATCCTCCCCCTAACGGCAGTCGTCGTAGGTGGAGCCGGGACATTTATCGGTGGGGCTTTGGGAGCTGTAATCTTAATGCCACTTTCTGAAATATTACGAGAGTTTGGTTCACTTAGAGTCGTCATATATTCGCTTCTCCTCTTGATATTTTCTATCGGTTTACCTGAAGGACTCTTTAAATATATTAAAAGAAAGTACAGCCAAATTGAACGGTTGACAACGATGGAGGAAGTAAAGCATGATTGAACCTATTATCAAAATCTCCAATCTTTGCAAAAGTTTTGGTGGGACGAAAGCTACGAATGACGTTAGTTTTGAACTTAAACCCGGTGAGGCCTTAGGAATTATTGGCCCTAACGGTTCTGGCAAAAGTACCCTGATTAACCTAATCAGCGGATTTGTCAAGCCAGACAAGGGACAAATTCTTTTCAAGGGAATAAACATCACCGGCATGGCCCCTCATAAAATTGTTAATTTAGGGATTGCGCGTAGTTTCCAGATGTCCCGGCCCTTTTATAACATGTCCGTCTTTAAGAACCTGATTATCCCTATCTCTTCACCACGGGCAAGGAAGATAAGAGGAGGGAAATATGGTGACCTAGATGAAGCTGCCATTCACCTCTTAGAAGAAGTGGGCTTTGAACGGGATTCCCAAGTCCCTTATAAAGAGGCAGGTGCACTGCCCCACGGATATTTGAAGAGACTTGAATTAGCCCGTTGTTTAGCTTTAGAGCCCGACATCGTGATCTTGGACGAATTATTTTCTGGGATGAGTATGTCGGAAATAGCAAGCGTCGTCCCGCTTCTGGAACGCATAAAAAATGAAGGCAAGACACTGATCATGGTTGAACATCGTCTCACGGAGCTGTTCAAAATAATTGATAAAATTATCGTTTTGAACTTTGGTATAAAAATAGCTGAGGGTCTCCCCCGTGACGTGATGACTCAAGATGAAGTGACCAGTGCCTACCTGGGAAGCGAGGTGAAAACTGGTGCTTAAAGTTAATAATTTAATGGTTTTCTATGAGAATGCCTTAGCTGTTAACGATTTGAGTTTCGAAATCAAGCAAGGTGAAATCATTGGACTTTTTGGTTCGAATAGTGCCGGAAAAACAACCATTCTAAATACTATTTCTGGACTAACCCATCACTTAAAAGTACGTGAACAACGTAAGGGTGGCACAAGAATCACCATTTCCGGGAGCATTAATTACTTTGATACTGATATTATGTCCTTGAAACCGCGGGATAGAGTAGAGCTTGGCATCATCCTCTGCCGAGAAAGGCATCCTGTCTTTCGCGATAATACCGTCGAAGAAAATTTAAAATTAGGCGGCTATTTACGAAAAGATAAAGAAGTCAAAGAGAGTCTTCAGTTTGTCTATGAGCTTTTCCCCCCCTTAATCGTGCTAAGAAAAAATAAAGCTGGCATGTTAAGCGGCGGAGAAAAAGAAATGGTAGCTATTGGCATGTCCTTAGTGGCAAAGCCTAAATTGTTATTGATGGATGAACCTTTGCTAGGTTTAAGTCCACATATGCAAGCAGAAGTTGTGAGGGCTGCACAAGAGATACGCAAACATGGCGTCACAGTGATGATGTCTGAGCAGTATGCTAGACCGATTATGCCGATCATCGACAGGGGCTATATTATTGAGAACGGAACTTTAGTCATGACGGGCACAGGAACCGAATTGATGGATAATCCTGAAGTTAAATCAGCCTATTTTGGAACATAAATCCAGAGGCCGGAGGTCAGATGCAAGAACAGAGATCAGAGATCAGAGGCCAGAAATCAGAAGTCGGACAACGGATATCGGAGGTCATAGGTCGGAGGTCTGAATTCGGACTTCGAACATCGAACATCGATAAAGGGGTGGGTTTATTGTCCGGACAGTCATGTAAGTCGATCAGTGAAGTATTCAAAAACTCTGTAGAGAAATCATCCTCCCGCTCAGCTTTAATCTATCTTGGAGAGAACTATAGTTACAATAAGATGAACACCATGGTAGAGCAAGTAGCGGGTTCTCTCTTTGAACTGGGAGTTAAGCAAAATGATAAAGTGATTATTTACGCACCTCATTGCCCTCAGTGGATTGTAGCTTGGTTTGCTATTCTAAGGCTTGGTGCGATAGCCATACCGGTGACCCATTTTTACGGCCCCAAAGATCTCAAATATATAGCCAATGATAGTGGAGCTGAAACCATCTTTTGTATGGATACTAATTATGGCTATATTGATAGAATTGCTGCCGATACTAATATCAAGCGGATTGTTGTCTGCACGTTAGTAGATCTCATACCCTCCTGGAAGAAATTAGTTGGACACCTGTTAGATAAAATCCCTACAGGAAAATTCGATTCTCAAGGGAGAAACATCTATACCTTCCCAGACTTGCTTAAGCGCAATGCTCCTCCTCCACCCCTTCTAAAATTGACGGGCAAGGAAATTGCCGAAATACTTTATACCGGCGGCACGACGGGATTTCCTAAGGGAGTCCCCATCTGTCATGCTCTTTTAATAGAAAGTTGTACTGAACAAAGGGCGGCGAGCTCATCACTCATACCGATAGGTGAAGACATCGTTCTTCAAGGGTCGCCTCTCTATCACATCCTTGGTCAAGCTGTTGGCTTCGGTGCCTTATTTACGGGCGAAACCTTGGTTATACTTCCCAAAATGTGTCTCGATGCCATCTTTGATCATTTTCAACGCTATAAAGTTAAGACTTTTTTAGGAACTCCGACCTTGTACCGAATGATTTTAGAACACGACCGCATTGACCAATATAATTTAGGAAGCCTCCAATATGTTTTTTCGGGCGGAGATGTTCTGCCCCAAGAAGTGGCCAATAGGTGGCTGAAAAAATTTGGCAAACCACTCTATCAAGGCTATGGCGCTACGGAAACTTGCGGGGGGGTTGCGGGACCTCGCCCGAAGGAAGAAACACCGAATGGTACAGCGGGCAAATTCGTCTCCTTTCAAAAGAGCAAAATTCTCAATTCAGATACCTTAGAAGAAGTCCCAGTAGGTCAACCAGGTGAACTGTTTATAGCTTCGGAAAATATGGTCTCTGGTTATTGGAACAAACCTGAGGAAACAGCGATTCATTTTGTGAATATTGATGGACAAATATGGTACAAAACTGGGGACATTGTCCGGATTGACGAACAAGGCTGGCTTTTCTTCTTAGATCGGTCGGTTGATGTTATAAAGCATAAAGGATATAGAGTTGCGGCTTCTAAAATTGATACAGTACTCCAAGAACACCCCGCTGTGATTGCTGCTTGTACTATCGGAATTAAAGATGCAGCAGTTGGGGAAAGAATAAAGTCCTTTGTAATCTTTAAGAAAGATGTCCGAGGGGTTAGCGCCTACGATCTCATTAAATGGTGTCAAGAACGTTTGAATTCTTATGAGGTTCCCCAATATATTGAGTTTCGTGATATGTTGCCCAAATCTAAAGTTGGGAAAATTCTCAGAAGGGAATTACGAGACGAGGATCGTCGCAAATTGGAAAATACCTAAGGGTAATAGAATACCCAATCAGAGGGTACGATGAAAAATCCTTTCATCGCACCCTCTGTAATGATTTTCAAATGGCTTAAGATCAAGTTGCCGATGAAAGGATAACTATTAAGAAAAACACCTCAAATAGATAAAAACATTTCGAGAGAAATAACAATGGTTAGGGATAGTGCGAGGATAGAATGATTTTATAAAGAGGGGGATTGAACAAAAATGAAAATGTCCATTCAAACCGATGAGGTTTTGCGTCTTCAACGGGTTGCATTAGGTAAAGAGCCGGCTGATCTCATTTTATCTGGAGGGACTGTGCTAAATGTATATACGGGGGAACTGCTTCCGAATTACGAAATTTTGGTTTCGGGTGAACGGATTGCCTATGTAGGACCTGACCAAGGATTTCCTATAAGCCCGGAGACTTTACGGCTTGATGTCCGCGGACAAGTAGTGATTCCGGGACTCATTGACGCTCATTGCCACCTGGATTATTGGCTGGGATTAAGAGAATTTGTCGCTTTCGCCCTTCCCAGGGGTACTACAACGGTCATTAGTGAAACAACCGAGGTAGCCAATGGCGTGGGAATAGAAGGTGTGCGGGCGTTTGTGGCGAAATTACCCACGTATCCCCTGAGAATCTTCGCGACAGCCCCAGTTATTACGTTTCTTTGTTCACTTAGAACAAACAAGCCAGCAGTTAGCGTGGCTGAAATGTTAGAAATTCTAGAATACCCAGAAATATTAGGCCTGGGAGAGGTATATTGGTCTCGTGTGGTGGGTGGTACAGTTGAGGAAGGTCTAAACACGTTAGTCTCCAAGGCACGTTCTCTAGGTAAAACGGTGGAAGGGCATGGTGCCGGAGCCAGAGATGGCAGGTTAAATGCCTTTGTTGCCTATGGAGCAGACAGCTGTCATGAGTCGATTAGTTCTGAAGATGTGCGAGCTAGGTTGCGCCTAGGTTTAGCGACGATGATTCGCGAAGGTTCGATCCGCCGTGAGTTGGAAACCGTGATACCAGAGCTAATTAAGCTGGATATCGACCTGCGTCGGGGTATCTTGGTTTCCGATGATGTATGGCCCCACCATTTAGTTAAATACGGGCACATGGATTATATTGTGAATAAGGCGATAGCTTCGGGATTGAATCCCATCACAGCGATTCAGATGGCCACTTTAAACCCAGCGGAACATTTTAACCTTGATGCTGATCTAGGTGGGATTGCCCCGGGAAAATACGCTGATCTAGTGGTTATTCCTACAATTGATAAGATTGATGCTCAAGTAGTGATCATTAAAGGTCGGGTGGTGGCCCTGCAAGGGCGACTGGAAATTGATCTACCAGCTGAGCATTACCCTGCTGAGTTTAGCCAAAGTCTCAAACTTCCCACCGTTGCACCTGAGTTCTTTCAGATTACGGCCCCTGGTACTAGTGTGCAGGCTAGGATTATTTCGATGGTAACAGAAATTGTCAACCGAGAAGTTCTTCTAGAAATGCCAGTGCATAATGGATTGCTCCAACTGAAGGATGACATCTTAAAAATTGCAGTCATCGATCGATTTGAAGGGACGGGCAGCAAGGCTCTCGGCTTAATTAAAGGCTACGGTCTGAGGCAGGGGGCGTTTGCGATCAGTGCGTCCTTTGATGAAGGAAATGTTGTCGTTGTCGGCAGTAATGACCTGGATATGGCCATGGCGATAAACCGCTTGCAGGAACTAGGAGGAGGGATGGTGTACTGTTGCGATGGAGTAGTGAAGGCAGAAGTGGCATTACCCGTATATGGGGGAGTTTCTGCGCTTCCCGGACCGCAGGTAGCTGAACGGCTGGAGTTTCTGATCAGCACCTTACAGGAGATGGGCTGTCACGTCGAAAATCCTCTTTTGACACTCTTGACAATCACTTTTACGGCTATACCTTCTTTGCGGCTCACGATTCGGGGGTATTGGCTGTCTAAGGAAAATCGAATAGTTGACCTATTCGTCGAGTAAACATCATTATCTTCGCATAATGTCCAGCATTCCATATTTACATCGAAACTTGCTCCCTGTAATAGAGCCGACTGCTTCCTCAACGACTTCTTCCGGCGGTAGAAGTTTGATGGAAGCAGGAACCACTACAAAACCGGATCCGGTCCAAACAATGACCATCTGTTCCGAAGGTGTCTCCCCAATACAGAGTTTTCCTTTCGAAATAGAGAGTTGAGAGAGATCAACTTCAAGTAACTTCTGGTTAGACTGAGAATAAAACTCATAGATCGTTTCTATCGTAATTCCCAATACTTGCAACAATTGACTAGAGAACCGGGTGACAATAGGAGTAACACCTGGGATCGATAAAAATTCATCGGTTGGAAAAAGCGGATGTGAATCGAAAGCTGCTACAGCATCATGCTCCAATGGTGTAACAGTAATATTTCTGTTAATAAGTGAAATCTTTTCGACACCGGCTTTCACTAGCAATTCAGTTTTAATCGGAATTCCATGCGGCACAAGATAGGTATATTTATCAAGCTCCAGGACGTCAAGCGGAATATCTAATTCACGACCATAGGACAACTCAAGCACCCTCTTTCCCTAAAAAATACAGAGCGAACTCGTTCAACTAAAGTCGAACATCGAGTCTAACGATTGGTTGAAGCAGTATCATTTACATCTGATCCGTTAAATATTAGTTCCCTGCACGCTATTTAAGACATACTTTTCTAACCGCATTTGCCATCCCCCCCAGATCCTTTATGTCATAAATGGCTGTTGCTACTCGAATAAATGGACGAACACTTTTTTCATAAGCATATTCATCGTCCTCATCATCCATAGTGCGAAAGATGAAGTAACTCTTTGTTTTTCGGCTAATTTTCTTGACTTCTTCAGCTGATTTTAGAGGTTCAGCAGTAAACAAATCGGAAAGCATAAGTACGACCGTTTGAGACACGAACTTATCATGATGCTTCTCTTGTAGGGTTCTAAGAGATGTTGCAATACTGGTTGTACCGCCCCAGTTTTTTCTCATTTTTATTAGATTGACAGTTTCTTGCCAGGTCTTCTTAAGATCTTTGGTTACACATTCCAAGTCTTCGGCAAAAATAAAAATCTCTTTCTTTGACAATTCCAAGCCAACAGCTTGAATTAGTTGGATCAACATAGTTATCCAGACCTGCATCGACCCGGAAGTGTCTAAAATGATTACAAGTCGAGGTTTCTTAATAACCCTAGTTTTATATTTCAGGTCAATTAAGACTCCTCCAGTTTGTATAGACCGTCGCAGGGATCTCCTTAAGTCAATTTGCGTCATAACTTTACTATGGTTACGGTTACGGGATAAACTGGTAACTAAATGCTGGGCAATTTTACGTAGTTGTCTTCGCGCATAAACCACATCATCATCCGTTATCTCATCTTCCTGAACAGATAAGGACCCAGTCGTTAGACTTTCTTTATTAACGACAAGATTTTGACCGGTTATTGGCCTAGTTGCCTGTCGGTGGTAACGAATGGACATCTTTTGAATCGGAATAGACAAGGTACCTGTGCTACCACTGACACTACCACTAACAGTCTCTTCTCGAGTAGAAACCGCTGCAGAAAAACCAAAAATCGAAATAAGCCATTCCCAATACCACTGACATTGATCTCTGACGACTGCGGGAATTACAGGTTTTGGCACACCCATTTCCCCCCGCCTTTCTTTGTAAACAACTCTTGATCTTCCCTGGTCTTTAAGAAAAGCGAGTTTAACTGATTCAAAAACATTGGGTCCAAGCTTGGCTTCTTCATATTGACAGCAGCTTGCCCCAAGTCCAGACTTTCAGAGACGGATGGTTGCTTCAACAACTCTAAATCTTCCCGCAGCAAGTACATAGTACGGGCAATTTGCAGAGCTAAGTCGGGGCGCATACCTACGATCTTCCGCATCAGGATAGTAGCTTCCCTCGTCATCGATGGAAAATCGAGATAAAGATAGACACATCTTCTGCGCAGTGCATCGCCAAGGTCTCTAATGGCATTAGAAGTAAGAATTACCGGAGGATGAGTCTTAGCCTTGACAGTACCAAATTCCGGGATAGATACCTGAAAATCGGAAAGAATCTCCATCAGAAAGGCCTCGAACTCAGGCTCAACTTTGTCAATTTCATCAATCAGAAGCACAGGTGTCTTCTTAGCCTGTATAGCTGCCAAGAGCGGCCTTGGTAATAAATAGTCTGCTCCAAAAACGTTTTCTTTTCCACCTTTCTGAATATCAAGGATCTGTTTCTGGTAGTTCCATTCATACAAGGCTTTCCCCTCATCCAGTCCCTCATAACACTGTAGGCGAATCAACTCCGTCTTAAGGATAGTGGCCATTACTTTTGCTACTTCTGTTTTTCCACTACCTGGTGGCCCTTCAACTAGGAGCGGCTTTCCCAACTCAAGTGACATATACATCGTAAATGCCTCTTCATCCGAGCATATATAGGAACAATCTCTCCACATACTTTCTCTTAGCGACTGAGGTGTTATTGTACTAATCACTTGCTTAGGTTCCTCTTTATAGGATAATAGATCCCAAGCAGAGTCAGGAGCGTCTTGGGGGAGTATACCCGGTACATTATTTCCAATCCATTTACGTTTAATAGTTTGCCATGAAAGTCTCTTCACAAAGCCACCTCCAGGATGATAAATCAACAATGGCCGTACAGTCTCACCATTTAAATAGTCGAGCCAGATAGTAAGTAATAAGGATAGAGACAATCAGAAAAATGATAGAAATCCCGAATCGCAACCAATTGTTGCTGAAACGGCCGCTTACTGCATGTCCTGCAACCGGGAACAACATACCTAGTAAGGCAGCCAGAACAATAGCTTTCAACATACGACTGATTCTCCTATTCCTATGAGATAATAAATGCAGTCATTTATAATCCTGTCCATAACAATCACTAGACAGGATAATAAATGACTGTCACGCATAGAAGGCGATATGTCTATACATTTGACTAAGACTCAGATGGAGTTTTACTCCATCTGAGTCTATTATTATATACCAATACTCTTAATACTCTGGCACTGGTAATTGTCCCCACTTCGGCATCGGTAATTCTTCTGGGGATTCCCAGTCCTTCGTGGATTGCATCCATGGTGCTTTATTCACAAAATCGTCATGAGCAAGAGGTACTGGCGGATGGCTGACCCACAAGGGATCAAACTCGTTCTTAATCGCCAGAAGCCACTCGTGATAGTTCGGCCCGTATTGAGGGCCTGTCAAATAAAGCGGCTGGTGAGGCCCGATAAGGGAGGTGTAGTAGCGATTCTTGATATTCATCTTAGATGTTTCAACGTAGAATTGATCCACTCCGGCGGTGTCTTCGCGATGATCCCAGTAAACTAAGAACTCGGAGTATCCCTGGTGACCTAATTCAAAGCTTTGGAACCAACCAGGATCACCAAAGTCTGGCATCAGTGGTGGAGTGTATTTTCTCTTAAGTTCTGCATAAGTCTCACCATGAATAGTAGCCTGGGTAAGAGACTCGATAATATAGTCAACGGAGACATAGGAACCGCACATCAGCCACATGCCAGCTGAGTCGGCGTTTTTGATCCAAGACTCGTCAGTGGGTTTGGTACGCATTTCAATCCCACCTAGTTCTGTCATAATATCATTAAGAACTTTTTCCTGATAGATCATATCCTCTTCTGAGGTAAAACCTACGAGCAGCACTCTGACAATGTGGAAGTTCTTGATGGTTTCCTCATCTTCTTTTAACCAAATGTCCCAGAACTCCTCCTTGTCCTCTGCCTTAGAAATGGCACGCCAGAAAAGGGGAACCTTGG
The DNA here is from genome assembly GCF_054657535.1 of Desulfosporosinus burensis. Classification (NCBI taxonomy): domain Bacteria; kingdom Bacillati; phylum Bacillota; class Clostridia; order Eubacteriales; family Desulfitobacteriaceae; genus Desulfosporosinus; species Desulfosporosinus burensis. The sequence goes on along the minus strand of NZ_BAAHYN010000010.1, from coordinate 132,394 downwards.
TTAAAGCGGCAGCAATTTCGGCTTGGCCGATGTCGAACATAGCCTTAACTTGCTCTCTTTTGCTGGGCACACGGTAATTTATCCATTTAACCCGCTTTGGTGGCAGGGCTAGGGCTGTGTTAGGAGAGATGCCAGTCGGTATTAACGGTTCAGGTTGCCAGGGCAGCGTCTTGATAGCCATTTTGGTAACGATACCCAAACAACCGCGCAATCCTGTAAAACCTCTTAAGAGACCTCTTAGGTCAGGACCAGGACCTTCACCCCAGAAGGGATCATCACTGCCATCGGCAAGAGAGCCCATCTTGACAATTTCACCATCCGGAAGAACAAGTTCAGTGCCGAGAATTCGTCTGTGGGGAAGACCAATCCGATGACTCAGAGGGGACCAGCCATCACCAATTAGGTTGGCAATGGCTGAACATTGCCCTCCACCGCCGCCGATAACAGAATAGGCACCTTTGTCTAAGGCCTCTTGTTGAATTGATGATAAGACAACCCCAGAACCAACATTGACGCTGAAGTGTTTTTCATCCATCTCAAAATCATTCATCCGCTTCAGGTCAATAATTAGTTCATTCTCCACATGGCAGTGAGTACGAGGGCCGTAGAAACCGGTGGAGAATGGAACATAGGGTACATTATAGCGGTTGCAAATTTTAACAATCTTCTGCACTTCTTCAGTTGTCCTCGGTAAAACAACTGCATGAGGGATTGTTGTCATCACGCGTTCGTAGCCGAGTCCATTTTCATACCCACCAGGGCCAGATCGGTAGCCTTCGCAGATCGCCGGATCCTCAGAAATATACTTGGATCCCACGATGACTTCAAATGCCTTATATGCATCTTTATTAATACTCATTGTTACACCTCCCTATATTTCAATTGACGCTAAGATAAGTTCAGAAATATCCATGACTTTGACATTATCGCCATCCTCTTTGGCAACCTGGGCAAAGTTAGTATTGCAGCGTGGACAAGCAGATACGAGAACTTCAGCGCCCACGGCTTTAACCTCATCCAGCCGATGGTTGGCTGAGAACTTAGCGAGTTCAGGGAAAGCCTCTTGTGTTCCTCTACCAGCTCCACAACAGAAAGCATTCTCGCGAACTCTAATCAGTTCAACAAAATCCGCGCCAGGAATGGCATTCAACACATTTCGGGCCTGTAAATATAGGCCATGTCTACCGCGTCTTCTCAAAAGTCCCGGGAAGATCATACCCATCCAACCACGTTCTCCTTTATAAGGAGTCCAAGGATCACAGAGTCTGCTTACCCCGCAGGAATCATGGTAGGTGAAGCGCATATCAACCGGTTTTGTCAATTTAAGTTTTCCATCGGCAACCGCTTGGTTGGCAAACTCTATGAGATGAATGACCTCAAAGCCAAGGTCTGCAGTAGCAATGTCCAGCAATTTCGGATAATCGACCTTCCAGGTTCGATAGCACTCAGCACAGCTTGTCACCAGTGTTTTAGCACCTGATGCCTTCACCGCTGCAATATTTTCTAGGGCGATTGCCTTGGCTTCTTTAACCATACCTACAGAGTAGAGCGTGTTTCCACAGCACTTTTCGTCTTTCATAAGCATGAAACTAACTCCGGCAGCGTTGAATATCTTCGCGGTTGCTTGCGCTATACTAGGAGTGGCATAGGCTGAAGAACAGCCAACATAATAGATTACATCTGCCTTTTCCGCGACCTTGATGTCCTTCGTCAGCCACTTAACCCGGCTTTCCGAGGTACCGTATTGGTTTTGGGTTGTAGCAACATTTTGGGCAATCTTTTTGTGGGCTGGCATAGGACCAGCACCCTCATCGACAGCCTTAATTCTCAAGGCCTCCAGTGTCAGACCTATTTCAAGATCAAGGTTACGTTTGCAGCCTACATCACAGGCACCACAAAGTGGGTCAGCATAGATGATTTCAAGGAGTGTATCTGTCCATTCCATCTTTCCAGCTGCAATAGCTAAGCCAATTCTCATCTTACCCATGGCTCCGTAAGCATCGAAGTCATTCCACAGGTTACTAGGGCATCGCGTATTGAATTTCACACCAGGATTATACGTATGTTCAACCCAATAACATCCTTTGCATTTAATGCAATGTTGCATATCATAGATAAAATTATTTAAGTTCGTAACATCAAAAGCTACTGGCGTTTTGGGGGTTTCATAGCGGTCTTTCTTCATAAGATCAATTACTGACATATTGCCTCCTCCTTTCTTCTTAGAAACAAAGGTTTCCAGGGTTCAAAATATTGTTAGGATCAAACACTTTTTTCACACGTTTTAAGGCCATTGTATAGTTACCAGCACGGTCAAATACGATTGGAGCAATCTCGCCATACGGTCTAGAGAAGAAACCACCCGCATTCATTAAGGCCACTGAGGCCTCACGATTCAACTTGGCAATCATAGTTTTTTCTTGTTCATTTTCTGGATCATAGAAAAAGTTAAACTCCATATGACAAGCACGATTGTGTTCGATAGGCTGAATATATTTACCGATGTCTGCCAGAGGATAATCGTGTTTTGCGGCAACTGTTTCCACGATTTTAATGAAATCTGGTGCCTTCTCAGGTTTCGTAATAAAGAAGATGTCCTGACATCCGCCTCTGAGACGATTTTTCCAATATTTAATGTCTGCCGGCCACGTTGTTCTAAGCATGGGGAGAAGTTTTTTACTCATACCGGGAAAACCAGGTAGCTTGTCTGAAAGAAGTATACTGGAAAATTCGTTTTTCAAAACGTCTTTCAGGAAGTTTTCTTCGTAAGCAATCTTCTCTTCGGGTCTTCTCAAAAGTCCGCTGATGGTTAGAACAAGAGTCCAAGGCGGGAGTTTAGCACATAGTGTGTCAAAGTCCTCAACCTTATCAGCAACAATGCCAGCAAGATCTACATTGTTGAGGAGTAGACATTCCTGACCAATTCTTCTGGGCAGAATTCTATAGAGAAAATCCATAGCAAGTGAGAGATTATCAATTGGAGCAAATAAAATTTTGTCTATTCTGGGTATGGATTCAATTTTCATGCTCATCCAAGTAACAATACCCATTGTTCCCTGGGCTCCCTGCATAAAACGATAGAAGTCAAGGCCAGGTCCGGATGGGTTGGCACCTCTTGAATGTGAATCTGGAAAATTGTTAACACTGGCTGATCCAGATCTGAATATTGTACCATTCGCCCATACTATCTCCAGTGACTGGGTTGGCTCACCATAATCATAAACAATACTTGTCGCTACTTCTCTTTCGAGTGTATCGGTCAACACTGACCGATCTGGGCGGGGCAAAAGCGGCATAATGGGACGCATTCCCTTTTCCTTCAAGGCCTCCGTAAGCTGTTTCCAGGTTACACCCGCTTCAAACCTGACTAGACGGTTAGAAAGATCAATTTCGAATATTTTGTTCATCCTTAAAAGATCAATGACAACGCCACCCTGCTTAGGTATCGTATTTCCATGAACATGTACCCTGGAACTGACGGGAACAACTGGGATGTTCTTTTCGTTACAATATGTAACGACCTTCGCCACCTCTTCTGTGCTTCCTGGCCATACCACGGCATTGGCCAATCCCGAAGGAAGAAGACTTAAATCGCTCGAATAACGAAGAAGATCTTCTCTTGTATTGCTCACGTTTTCCTTCCCAACAATCTTTGATAATTCATCCAGCATGAATAGTGTTCCTCCTTTCAAATATCAAACTAAACAATGGATTTAACTTTCTGGAAGGGATTGCTATTTGCCCCTTCACTTGATTAATAGGGAAAAGGTTTTATTATAAATACACCTCCACTATTGTCCTATGCGTACTTTTTTATAGTTAAATTATACTAATAGTCATCTGTAACATCTATTGACGTATTATTACAAACATTCTAGTAAACCGGCCTTGTTATTGTTAACTCTATACAAAGAGGTCCGGCTGCCAGTTTTTTAGCAGTCGGACCTTTTTTACTAATTAGACCTCCATGTCACTACACGGCATCACTGATGAATGTAAATAGTAGTTACAGGGCATGGCTATGCTCTAACCTCGAACATCCTTGTTCGAGTCATGGCTAGCGCATATGTTAACTAAAAAATTTCACATCTCTAAAAGTAAGTCTCCTTGATACCTATACAGCTTAATAGCGAGCTGAAGCTCCAGCTTTGTATCATTGTCAGTCAAATCAAGACCGGAAATTTTCCCTGCCTTTTCCAAGCGATATCTAAGGGAGTTGGGATGGATAAACAACTCCCTGGCCGCACTTTGGATACAACAATTATGATTCAAATAAGATTCCAGGGTATCAATAAGATTGATGTTATTTTTAACCCCATAAGCGTAGAGGTTGCCGATAATGCTCTGAACGAACCCCGATAATGTTTGTTCGTTACCCGGCTGCATCAGGCATTCCATCAATTTCAGCGAGTGATAGTAAATTACCCCTTCTTCACTCCCTAATTTGCGGTCCGTAAAGGAGAGCGCTTTGAAGGATTCGTTCAAGGCAACCTTATAATCCCGGGCATTATAACACTGGCGGCCTACACCGATTTTTATCTTGCAATTCGTAAACGTCATTTTTAACGCTTCAAAGAGTGCCTGCAGGTATTCCGTAATCACAGCTGTTTCCAAGGGGCTACCGTCAGACGATTGAATTAACAGGACAGCTTGTTCCTCACTAATGGCGACTGCGCTGGCATTCATAGAAAGGTCACTGATTATGCTGCGCAAAACCCCTTCCATCTGCCGCTTTCCCAGTGCGGCGTTGATTTGGATGACAGTCAAAACCGCCTCTCTAGACAGATCAAAACCGGGGAGATTTTCTTTCTCATAAAAGTTATGGTCCTGACCTTTATCATCAAATATAAGGCCGAAGATCAAGTTTTTTAAATATCTATCTTCTAAGTCCACTTGTGCCTGTCGGCAGATTTCCAGCACCACCAAACTGTGCATTACGACTCTGACAATTCTCATCTGTTCTCGGTTCAAGTTTTCTTTGAAGATATTTAAATACTTTGTGATTTCTCCTTTTATGATGATCGGAAACACCATTCTTGGAGAGGTTATCCCATACTCCGGCAACTCAGGTAAGGTCACAGGTTGATGGGTGCTCTGTAACAAACGTACATATTCAACGATCCTGGGGTCCACATGTTGAGGTTTCCAGTATTTTATGCCAGTCCTTCGATCTGTGTTGGAGAAGGTAGGGGTGTCATAATAAGAACGTGCCAGGACCAGGAAATATTCATTCTCAATCAGGATGTTCACTTGTAACTTCTGGGCTAGGTAATCGGTAATCCCTTGGTAACCACCACCATTAATGATTATCTCTAAAAACTCGTCGTAAAGCGTATCCGCTTCCAAGTCGCTGTCCTCAAAAATCTTTCTCATAAACATCTGCTTACCACACCCTAACACTTTAAAAATAGATTCTGACATTAAAAAGTATGTTTCTTTTAAAGCTACACGTATAAATTGAATAAATATAATTTAATTATTTATAATTTTCTCACTATAATTATAACACACTTGAATTCGATCTAAAGTCTTTTGCCTTGGGCAAGCAGTATAACAATACTATATGCCATTTTAATCCAGAGTAAAATAGGGTACAATAAAGTACATTCATATTTAATTTTGTTAAGAAGGCTATTGGCCAGCAAAAAGGGGATGTGACCTTTGACGCAACTAAATATTAACCAAGAGTCCCGTAAACCTCGTATCGACTTTCATGTTCATATGGGCGTATATACGTTTCACCAACCATGGGTGACTGAGTGGATGAAGGAAGCACATCCTGTGGGATATCAAGACTATATCCAACGTTACAACGATCCTGGAGCCTTTGAAGCATTGTTAACTGAAGAAGACGTTGATTATGCTTGCGTTGTGGCAGAATTGAGTTATATCAGCACAGGGCTCTGCACCAATGAACAAGTGCGCGATTTCTGTAAGGGCAGGACGCGATTAATTCCCTTTTGTGACATTAGTCCTCATATTTATACTGATTTAGGAGAAGAACTACGGCGAAAAGTAGAAGACGAGGGTTTTCGTGGGTTGAAGCTATATCCTACTTACCAACATTACTATCTTAACGACGGTCGGCTGTACCCGCTCTATCAAGCTGCTCAAGAATTGAATATTCCAGTCTTGATTCATACCGGATCCTCGGTGTTTAAGGGTTCACGCCTGAAGTACGGCGATCCATTGCATTTGGATGATGTTGCTGGAGATTTTCCAGAGGTAAAGTTGGTTATGGCCCACTCTGGACGAGGGGTTTGGTATGATCATGCTTATTTCATGGCAAAAATCCATGCCAATGTCTTCATGGAACTTGCCGGTCTCCCACCAGTAAAATTAATGAGCTATTTTCCCGATTTGGCTCGTATTACGAATAAAGTGATCTTCGGCAGCGATTGGCCGGGCATGCCTTGGATTAAACGCAATATGGATGCTATCGCGCAGCTGCCTTTACCGGCAGAGGGAGTGGAAAACATTCTTGGCGGTAACGCCGCTAAGCTACTACATCTCTAGACTTTAAACTAATTAGAAACACAAGAAGCTGAAGCAATGAGAGACGTTAGTTTTTCTTTTTCAGCGATAATACTCTGATTCAAGACACGGGCGTAGGAAGAAACAATCTTGCCACGCCCGTGTTTCTCTGTCTGTCTGTCCGTGCTGACCGAAATCTATGGAACTTGAACTAAAGTAATAGGCTATGCTATTATAGATGATAATAGTTTAGAGTAATGGAGGGAGTTTTTAATATATGCTTTCTAACGCTGAGTTAATCATATTAAGTTTAGTTAATGAAAAACCTTCCTACGCCTACGAAATTGAAAAACAAATTGAAGCTAAAAGTATGCGCTTATGGGTTAGAATCGGTATAGCTTCGATTTATCAAGTGTTAACTCGTTTAAACGGCAAAGGCTATCTGGAATTTAAGATTGAGCGTGAAGGAAAGGCTCCCGAGCGAAAACGGTATTTTATTACCGAGAGAGGGCAAGAGATCTTAAAGTCCTCAATCAAGGATGCCTTAGGAAAACTCGAATGGTATTATTTAGACTTAAATCTAGCAATTGACGGTAGTGATATTCTCAGTTCCGAGGAAATAAGGGATTGTTTGAAACACAGACTAGACACTGTACGGTACAGTTTAGAGAAACTTCGTCTGGACGTTTCAGAACTTCCTCATAAGTCGAAAGAATCCATGATTAAGAGAAATGTTCTGGCTCTGCGATTGACCGAAGAAAAAATAGTCGAAAATTTGCTTGAGGAATTTCAAACTTATAGATCAGAGTGAACTCGTTTTAGTGACGATAGTGTCCCATTAAACCTCCACTTATCAAAGTAGGGGTTTAAAATTGTTTCTCGCGGGTCATTAAATTTTAATGTAAAAACATAAGATTTAATATTTTCAAATAATTAACGATATGATACTATGTATAATAATACTATATACTGAACTAGGCTAGTGGTAGATAGAACCATGATTAATGATGGGGGAATAAGGATGAAAGCAATCATTGATTTTTTATACGCTAATCCAATTGGCTGCTTGGCATCTATTGATGAGGATGGCAGACCCCATGTAAGACCTTGGAGATTTATGCTTGAACAAGATGGTAAGCTCTGGTTTTGCACAACGAATACGAAGGATGTCTTTTGTCAATTACAATGCAATCCGGCGATTGAATTTTGCTCAACCTCTCAAGATTTTGTCACTGTAAGAGTGAGTGGAGATGTAATTTTCGGAATAGACATGAATATTAAGAGAAAAATGCTAGCCATGAATGACTTAGTAAAATCCATTTATAAAACCCCTGATAACCCTGAGTTTGAAATATTTTACTTAAAGCATGGTCAAGCTGCAATGGTTGATTTTAAAAAAGAAGAGGAGGTTGCTCTAAGATGTTTTTGAATAACTTTGAGTATTTTGCACCAAAAACGCCAGCAGAAGCCTTGGAATTAGTTGCTCGCTTGGGAAGTAAGGCCAAAATACTCGCGGGCGGCACTGATTTATTGGTGGTAATGAAGGCAAAGGCAATAAGTCCGGACTATCTGATCGACATCAATGGGGTAGAGGAGTTTAAAGGTATCATTTGCGAGCCAGGAAAAGGAGCCGTGATCGGGACCAATACTAAGTTGGCTGAGATTCAATTTTCTGAGGAAATTCAGGCCAAATACCCTGCTCTTGCTTATGCAGCCAGTGAGGTAGGTTCATCTCAGGTAAGGCACATGGCTAGTCTGGGAGGTAATTCTTGCAATGCTTCTCCGGCGGCAGAGACTCCGCCCCCCCTGGTGGCAATGGGTGCCAAAGTTGTGCTTAGGAGCATTTCCGGGGAGAGAGAACTACCCCTCGAAGAATTTATCCTAGGCGTCCGGCAGCTTGATCTTACAGAAGGGGAAATGCTAACGAAATTTATAATACCAGAGCCTGCCCAGAATTCAGCCTGTCGCTATGCCTATATGGGGCGCAGAGATGCTATGGAAATCGACTGTGTCAATATGGCAGTAAGCATAGAATTGGAAAATGATGGCCAGACAATTAAAGAGGTCAGGCTAGTGATGGGATCCGTTTATCCTAGGCCTTTGGTATCAAAGGAAGTTCCGACTCTCTTACTAGGGCAAAAGCTTAGTGATCAACTGATCGAACAGGCAGCTGAGGCAGCCCAAGATGAGGCGAAGCCTATTGATGATATTCGGGCATCTGCTGAATACCGGCGTGAAATAGTCAAAGTCCTGGCACGTAGGTTGCTTAAAGAGGCTTATGCCGCTGCGAAGGGGGTGTAGTTGATGAAAACACTGATAGAATTAGATATTAATGACAGGATTTATGAAGTAGCCGTTGATGCTAGGGATTTACTGATTGATGTCATCAGGAAAAAAGTAGGCCTTACTGGCACCAAGAAAGGCTGTGGAGATGGCGACTGCGGAGCTTGCACCGTGATAATTGATGGTAACCCTGAGTTGTCCTGTATTAAGCTGGCTATTGCTTGTCAGGGCAAAAAGATCACTACAATTGAAGGGTTGGTACAAAAAGGTGGCGTGCTACATCCGCTTCAACAGGCCTATGTCGATCATGGCGCAGTACAGTGCGGTTTTTGCACCCCGGGCATGATCATGTCCTCCAAAGCGTTGCTAGACAGGAATCCTGATCCCACTGAGCAGGATATTAAGCATGAGTTAAGTGGGAACATTTGTCGTTGCACTGGTTATAAAAGAATCATTGAAGCCGTTGAAGCTACTGCCAAGGTTTGGTCTAAAGAGGGGGTGAAATGATGGAAAAATCAAAATGGAACCTGACACCGGAAGGCTGGAATCTCGAAGGGGTACCCGCCTACCAGGATGAAAAACGATATACTCAAGTGGGAAGAAGTGTACCTAGGGTAGATGGCCCTGTTAAGGTTAAGGGTGAAGCGATTTATACAGGGGATATGACCTTACCCGGCATGGTTTATGGGAGAATAAAACGTAGTACCTATGCCCATGCCATCATTAAAAAGATTGATTGCAGCAAGGCTCTGGAGCTGCCGGGTGTTCTGGCAGTGCTTACTGGAGATGAAGCTACTAACAAATGGGGTATCGTTCCTCAGTCAGCCAACGAAACGGTCCTAGCCATCGGCAAAGTTCGTTTCTATGGTGAAGGCGTAGCAGCTGTGGCAGCCCTAGATGAAGAAACCGCCGAAGCTGCTCTAGAATTGATTGAAGTGGAATATGAACCTCTCCCGGTGTTGCTGGATCCGTTTGAATCCATGGAACGCGCCCAAGAAGTGCTGATACATGAAGATAGTAAGGGGAATATAATGCATGCAGGGGAACAGGTCTACGGCGATGTGGATAAGGCCTTTGCTCAGTGTGAATATGTTTTAGAAAGAGAATTCCATACAAACTATCCTCAACACGGCTTTCTCGAGCCGCATTCTGCCCTAGCTAGCTATGACACCCAAAGCGGTCAACTCCATTTGTGGGCCAGTAGCCAAGTTCCCCACTACCTGCACCGTCAGATGTCCATCGTTTTAGAAATCCCGATGAACAAAATCCGCGTTACTCTTCCGACCATCGGCGGTGGTTTTGGTGGTAAAGGCGAAGCATCACCCTCAGAATTTGTAGCCTGTTTGCTATCAAGGAAGGTCGGCAGACCTGTTCAAGTGGTCTTTGATCGCCAAGAAGTATTCTATACCAATAAAGGTCGGCATCCGTGCCATATGAAGGTGAAAATGGGCCTGGATAAGGATGGTTATCTCCAAGCAGTAGATTTTGACAACACCTTGGATAAAGGCGCCTTCGCTGGCTGGGGTATTGTAGTGATGTTCTACACTGCCTCTATGTTACATCTGCCCTACAAGGTGCCTAACGTTCGGTTCCGGGGAAGAAGTGTTTATACGAACAAGCCTAGCACCGGGGCCATGCGCGGTCTCGGTGGAGTTCAGCCAAGGTGGGCCTTGGAGTGCATGATGGATGAAATGTCCGAAATGATGGGAATTAGTCCGTATGAATTAAAGCTAAAAAACGCGATCGAATCAGGTCATACCTGTATCAACAATATGTTCGTACCGCATAGCGAGTTTAAGAAATGCCTGGATACAGCGGTCAAAAAATCAGGCTATCTGGAAAAGCATGGTAAGCTGCCTTTTGGCAAAGGGATCGGAATGGCCGGCGGTTATTATATATCCGGGACAGCCTATACTCTTTATCAGAACTACAAGCCACATACTACGGTGATGATCAGGGTAGATACAGAGGGCGGTGTTACGCTGCTTTGTGCAGCCGCTGAGATCGGTCAGGGCTGCAATACCATCATGGCCCAGATGGTTGCCGAGGAGTTGGGCATCCATTTTGAAGATGTGCACATTCAGTCGGGAGATACGGAAATAGGGGCCTTTGACTTGGGTAGTTTTGCCAGCCGCCTAACGTATGCTTCTGGGGCGGCTATTAAGATGGCCAGTGTGGAAATTAATCAAAGACTCAAAGAAACAGCTGCAGGTATGCTGGGAGTCAGGGCTGATCAGTTGGTCATTAAAAATCATGAGATATATTCAATGTACGAAAGTAAAAAACGCATCTCGTGGGGAAAAGTCGTTGAAGCTTATACTAGTATCAATGGGACCTTGGTCGGGATGGGGAACTATTCTCCACCACGGCGCAAAGGGATTGATATTGTGAGCGGCAATAGGGTTCAGGGCGCAAATATCGGTCACTCACCTACCTTTGGTTTTAGTGCACAAGTACACGAAGTAGAAGTGGATGTAGAAACTGGCCGGATCTATGTCAAGAAGGTAACCGAAGCCGGTGACTGTGGTACGCCTGTCAACCCCATGAGTGTTGATGGACAGGTAGAAGGCTCCATCTTGTTTAATATTGGGGCCTGCCTTTACGAAGACCAAAAGTTAGATGCTAACGGCAAACATTTAAATCCTAACTTCCACGATTACAAGACGCCGACGACTATGGAAATGCCGGAAATGGATACCAACATAGTAGAAAGTTATGACCATTCAGCACCGTTTGGGGTTAAGGAAACAGGCGAAGGAGCCGTTCAGCCTACCTTCCCAGCGATCACCAACGCAATCTACGATGCTATCGGGGTAAGATTTTATAACCTGCCCATTACTCCAGAAATGGTACTCAAGGCGTTAAGAGATAAAAAGTAAAGAGAGCGTACATCTTTAGCGGCAACGGAAAGCAAAACCGTTGCCGCTAAAACGTTCATTAACTCTATCCCCTTTGCCGCCATGAGGTACCAATCCTACCCACGCATCATACCCTTTAGGACGACCTTGTTATTTAATGTAGTGATCTTAAAATATTCCATAAGGGCGAGGGACAAACAGGAAATTTGGCAGTTGCCCTGGAATTTACAAAAAAATGGTTAGAAGGCTTTGCAGAGCTATTTAAGGGGGAGCTGAACGAATCATGATTTACGAATTTGAAGGTAAACGACCTAGAATCGGAAATGGGACTTATGTCGCACCAGAAGCGACAATTATTGGTGATGTGACCATAGGTGAGGGATGTTACATTGCTGCTGGAGCACGAATAAGAGGAGATTGGGGTAAGATTACGATTGGAGCAGGTTCCAATATCCAAGAGAACTGCATTATTCATGCTTATCCTGGGTGTGAAGCTGTTCTAGGGCCACGAAGTCACATTGGTCATGGAGCCATTCTGCATACCCCTAAGCTCGCTGAACATGTTTTGGTCGGCATGGGTGCGATCATCATGGATCATGCAAGTATAGGAGATGGATGTCTGATTGGAGCTGCTGCTTTAGTATTAGAAAATACGATAATTCCACCTTATAAACTTGTCGTCGGTTCGCCAGCCAAAATCGTGGCTGACCTTTCCGAAACAGCGCAAAAAAATCTTAATGAAGCAACAAGTTACTACCTTGCCTTACCAGCCCGCTGTCATAAAGGAATTAGGCAAATTAGGTTGGAAGAGGTTATGGAATCATAGGGATGGGATTTCCTTATCCAAATAGTATTGAAAATAGACACATCACTTAAAAGATGTCTTGCACAGTGTAAGCATCTTTTTTTTATTAAAACACTATTAAAAAGAAGTCCGCTATTCCAAGAGTGATGCAATCATACATCCATGAAATGATAAATTGCATCATCCTAAAAATGAGCAAGTTTATGAATTAGTTATGGTTTTAGAAATGAAATTAAAAAACTTTGCAATGTATAGATGCATCTGCTATTTAGAGATTAAGCGTGTAATTATTATTATAGGCTATGGAATAGATAGTGAATCTATGGCGAGAAAATTGCATATCAAAAAGAATAGTGATAGAACGAACGGAAACGAGATTGTTCTAAACTTTTGTATATCAGAAATACGAGGGGGATGTTGGCATTGAGTGAAAAAATGGTACTTCCGGGACCAAAATCCAGAGCATTAATTGATAGGAAAAATAAGTGTACAGCTAAAGGGATCTCGCAGGGAACTCCTTTGTTCATTGAGAAAGCTTCAGGTGCTTTGATGACTGATGTTGATGGGAACGAATTCATTGACTTTTATGGTGGTATTGGTGTTTTGAATGCTGGTCATTGTCCCAGACCGGTTGTTGATGCTATAAAGGAACAAGCTGAAAAATTAATCCATACATGCTTTATGGTATCTATGTACGAAGGGTGGGTTGATTTGGCGGAGAAGTTGATACAAATCACACCGATTAAAGGAGATCTTAAAGTAACGTACGTCAACAGCGGTGCGGAGGCAGTTGAAAACGCCATCAAGATTGCTCGTTCCTATACGAAAAGAACGGGAGTCATTGCTTTTGAAATGGCTTTCCATGGAAGAACAAATTTAGCCATGGGCTTAACTAGTAAGGTTAGACCTTATAAATATGGGTTTGGACCCTTTACTCCTGAAATTTATAAGATGCCTTCTGCTTATTGCTATCGGTGCTATTATCATTCTACCTATCCCGGTTGTGGTATGCACTGTTTAGAACAATTTGAGCGTTTTTTCGCTGCTGAGGTTGAAGCAGAGAGTATAGCTGCTATGATCATCGAGCCTGTTCAAGGAGAAGGTGGGTTTATAGTTCCACCCAAGGAGTTTTTGCCAGGTTTAAAAAGGATTGCTGAAAAACACGGTATAGTCTTTATTGCCGACGAGATTCAAACGGGTTTTGGCAGAACTGGAAAAATGTTTGCGGTTGAGAACTATGGTGTCGAGCCCGATCTTATGACGATGGCAAAATCCATTGCTGCTGGTATGCCTTTAAGTGCAGTAGTGGGTAAAGCGGAAATTATGGATGCTCCTGGTCCTGGTATGATCGGAGGCACCTTCGCGGGTAATCCACTCGCTTGTGCGGCTGGTATAGCGACGATCAATTATATCGAGCAAGAACAGCTTTCGGACAGAGCAGCAAAAATCGGAGCTTCAGTTGTAGCTCGCTTGAAGGGTATGCAAGAGAAATATCCATTGATTGGTGATATCCGAAGTCTGGGTGCAATGATTGGAATAGAGCTAGTTAAAGATAGGGAGACAAAGGAACCTGCCAAAGAAGAAACAGCTCAGATCACTCAAGAATGTTTGAGTCAAGGGCTTATTATCATTTCGGCAGGGGTATATGGAAACGTAATTCGGATGCTGATGCCGTTGGTGATCACAGATGAGCAACTTGAGAGAGCTCTGAACATTTTAGAGGGAGCATTTGCCAAGGTTCAGAAGTAATCGAGATCTTTGGCCTCATTCTCCAAAATTCTAAATCTTTACAACAATCAAACAGCGTCCTCATTTCACTATCAAAGTGGAGTGAGGACGCTTGTGTTTTGATGATATAGATCTCAAAAGTGGGGACGTGAAAACACAAACAAGTTTTAGCTCAGCCCCGTTTTATAGTGGTTGCTTTCCGGATTTATTAACTATTTGTCTATATTTACGACTAATCGTAGATTGGCTAACGCCAAGTGCCTTAGCTGCTTTCGTAGTGGAATGGTACTGTTTCATGGCTAGGGTAATTAGTTCTTTTTCGACCTGGCTAAAAGCTTGTTCTAATGGAATTACTTGATTAAACCGTCCCGTTTGTCTGGGCGCTATAGGGTCGAGTTTCATTAAGATGCGTTCAACGTTCGTGGCATCAATCTCATCTCCATCGTTTTTAATTGCAATTCGTTGGACTAGATTCTGTAGCTCGCGAACGTTCCCCGGGAACGGATACGCTTCCAGTAAGTCAAATGCGGAACTCGAGAAGCGTAGATTGCATTGATAGAGCTGATTAAATTGTAGTAAGAAAAAGTTAGCCAACAAGGCGATATCTTCTTTGCGCTCGCGAAGAGCTGGAATTTCGATAGGAAAAACATTAATCCGATAAAATAAGTCTTCACGGAATTTGCCCTGAGCTACAAGTTCAGCCAAAGGACGGTTCGTGGATACGATGATTTGAATATCGAATTTAAGTGGTTGGGTGGCTCCGACCGGATAGACCTCCCGTTCCTGAATGGCCCGTAATAGTTTACCCTGGATGACAAGCGGCATCTCGGAAATTTCGTCAAGGAAAAGGCAACCTCTATGTGCTTTGATAATTAAGCCAGTTTTACCTTGTTGGTTGGCGCCTGAAAATGCACCTCGTTCGTAACCGAATAATTCGCTTTCGAGTAAAGATTCTGGAATGGCAGCACAGTTAATTTTAATCAGTGGTTCTTTTCGTCGCTCACTCAGGGAGTGGATGGCATTAGCAATAATTTCTTTGCCAACCCCAGATTCGCCGCTCAGTAGAACGGTAGCAGAGAATTGGGCCACCCGTTCGACCTCTTGCATCACCTCATGCATTTGAGGACTAGCATAGATTGGCAGTATTCCTTGAGCTTGGGTAACGCGTTGGCGCATTTGTTCTAATTCTTCTCGGTAGTTCTCGCTTTGTTTGCGCGTTTGTTCCAGTTCTGTCTGGAGACGGGATACTTCCGTAAGATCACGTGAAGCAATCACGATACGCTCTATTTCACCTGACTTATGAAAGATCGGATTTCCTATAGAAAGTCGGTGAGATTCACTGTCGTTTTGCATTAAAGAAACTTTTCCTTTTTTCTTTTGTACTTCCCGAATTACTTTATGGAGTAATTCATCCGCTTTTTTTAATTTTAAAAGTTGGTGTCCAATTAAGGTGTTAGGCGGGCGATTCCATTGTGAGGATATATAGTGATCACTGGCACGTAAGAGTTTGCCACGCGCATCAACGACGATGATTTCATCGTAGATGGTTGATAGAATTGCTTCAAGGTCGTTATTTAATAGCTTTACTGAATCCAGTTCCATGGCTATACCTTCAACTGATGGGAGATCTTGCAAAACTAAAGCAAATCCGGTGACCACTTGATACATAACCAGCGGCACAAAATCGACTAAAATTGCGGCTTGACTTGAGGGAGTCGTGATAAATTGATTCAGCAAAGAAGTTTGGGTGTTATACACGTACTGAAAGTTGTTCAAGCCCAGTATGTCCTGCATACGCAGGGCGGATAGATCAGCCTCCGAAATACGTAACATACGGTGTGCCTCGGCATTGCTATTCACTACTGCATAGTTGATATCGACTACCATCAGACCGCGCGGAATCGACGAAAAGAGGCTGCGTAACCAAGCAATTTCACTGTTCGCACCAGTGGACATCATTGTCAATAAAAAATCTTCTCTTAGGATGTACTTTAAGTTATCCTCATATCTGACCAGTGTCACCAATTCAGCGAGTACGTCAAGGACATGAACCGTTAAATCAGCATACGAGATTATATTGAGTGGCGGTTCACTCACTAAGTGTTTGATTGTTCTCTCATACGGCTCTTGTCTCTCAATAAGGAAATTAAAACTTTTCAACGGAAATATGTTTCCATCTTTCTTAATGAAAACATAAGGATGCTCTTCTTTATTTAGGCGTTTCGAGATTTCAGTTAGACTTGTCGTCTCATCCACAAATATCGGATCACGTAAAAATGTTCGCAAATCCATCGAAAAGAGCTCCTTTTATACTGAAATAACTAGATTATGCAGGGGTGAATAACTTTTTTATAAATATACCATAAAATTCAAATAAATAAAACAATTCACTATACTAAAATTTATGAAATGCCCTTTTATTTATTTAAATAGGAGGGTGGAAAAGGTTATACACCGACATGTTCATGAAAGTTTATCGAACATTTTGCATAAATATAAGCAAAATGTATACCAATAAATTATTAATAATTTAGATTGGCATACATTTTGCTTATTGTTTAAAATAGGCGGAAAAAGCTTGGTAAATATTAAAGAAGGGGGGAGCACAAAATTTTTTACCCTAAATAGTCAAAATATTTCATGAATTGCATAAATAATACATAATACACTAGGAGGATGATAAATGGAAAATATAGGAAAATTGAAACGCACGTTAAAATTGTGGCAAGTTGTTCTGATCGGTGTAGCCTATATGACACCAATGGTTGTATTCGATACCTTCGGGATCGTATCAGAAGTAACCAGCGGGCATGTTCCCACAAGTTATCTCTTAGCCTTAATTGCAATGCTGTTTACGGCTGCAAGCTATGGAAAAATGGTCAAAGCATTTCCACAAGCCGGGTCTGCCTATACCTATACCCAAAAGACAATCAGTAAACATTTGGGATTTCTGGTTGGTTGGTCCGTATTACTCGATTATCTCTTCTTACCCATGGTAAATTCCTTGTTAGCAGGTATATACCTCTCGGCATTATTTCCTGATGTTCCAACCTGGTTCTGGATTCTGGTGTTTACTTTAGTAATGACCGGAATTAACTTGTTTACTGTAAATTTCATTGCAAACTTCAGCACAATATTAGTCGGGTGTCAGATTTTGATTATGTGTATATTCACGTATTTAGATATCCAGGGACTAATGGCAGGTGAAGGATATGGTCAGGTATTTACTCTTCAACCCTTCTTTTCCCCTGATATGGATATGAGCATATTACTGGCCGGAGCCACAATTCTATGTTTCTCATTCTTAGGCTTTGATGCGGTTACTACCCTTTCGGAAGAAACTCCTGAACCAACTAAGACAATTCCGCGGGCGATTTTCCTTGTGGCCTTAATTGGTGGAATTTTATTTATTACCCAGTCGTACTTTATTCAAGCTTTCTTTCCAGATATATCAAGATTTCAAGACTTTGAGGCTGCATCACCTGAAATTGCCATGATGGTAGGGGGAAGAATATTCCAAATATTTTTCTTGGCCGCTACACTAACTGGCGTTCTTGCCTCAGGTGTAACCTCTCATGCGAGTGTAGCTCGTCTTCTATATGTAATGGGTAGAGATAACGTATTCCCCAAAAAGTTTTTTGGCTATGTAAACCTTCGTTGGGGAACCCCTTCTTTAAATGTACTTTTAGTAGGTTGTATAGCCTTACTGGCCATTTTTCTAGACTTGGCAATTGTTGTGGCGCTTATTAACTTTGGAGCCTTAACCGCCTTTACATTTGTCAATCTATCGGTTATTGCTCATTATACCGTCCGGAAGAAAATGCATAAAACCTTTACAGGGTTCTTTAGTTACCTGCTATTTCCCATCATCGGAGCGATCTTCGTAGGAATTCTATGGTGGAATCTGGAGACCAGTTCACTGACACTGGGTCTAGTTTGGTTAGCAATAGGAGTTCTCTATCTTGCCTACTTAACAAAACTATTCCGTAGCAAACCTCCGGAATTTGACTTTAATGAATCCAATATATCGAGTTGAGGATCCTCAGCCTCCTTATATTGGCATAACATTTGCAACTAGATGTATCAATCTTAATGAATCTAGGAGGAACTATCATGACAGTTAATACAACGCAAAACAAAGAAGACTTAAAAGAGAAGTACGCCAATGTCTATGAGTATTCTAACAAAGTCCTTGATTTAATTAGCAAACAAGACATTACAAAGGATGAAGCAGAATGGGTCACACGCCAAACCGTTGAAGGTTTTCGGGATCATGTCAACCCTGGTTTTTTAGAATATCGCAAGAGCGTCACTAAGGATAAACAGTTTGCCGCCGTAGAATGGAAAGATTCGGGGCTAAACTGCTTTATGGATGTGAATGGAAAAGAGTATATCGATTGCTTGGGCGGTTTTGGAATTTATAATGTGGGACATCGTCATCCTAAGGTGATGGCAGCTGTAACAAATCAATTAAACCGTCAGGCCTTGCATAGTCAAGATTTATTAGATCCCTTACGGGCCATGTTAGCCAAGATCGTGGCAGATATCACACCGGGCGATTTAAAATACTGCTTCTTCACGAATAGCGGAACTGAAACGGTCGAGTGTTCCCTTAAACTTGCTAAAATGTACAGCGATCGAACGACCTTTATTTCAACAACTCGCGCTTTTCACGGTAAAAGTTTAGGCTCTCTGTCTGCAACGGCTAAGGGCATTTTCCGTAAACCGTTCCTACCTATGATACCCGGCTTTCGTCACGTTCCCTTTGGTGATATTGAGATGATGAGAAAGACCATGGAGTGTTGTGCCCTCGTAGGTGAAGATGTCGCTGCAGTAATTCTTGAACCGATTCAAGGGGAAGGCGGGGTTATTTTACCGCCGGAGGGTTATTTAAAACAAGTTCGTGAACTTTGTAATCAGTTTGGAGCACTGCTTATCTTTGATGAAGTCCAGACCGGAATGGGTCGCACTGGGAAAATGTTCTGTTGTGAACATTATGATGTTGTGCCGGATATACTCTGTCTTGCCAAAGCATTTGGCGGCGGGATTATGCCAGCCGGAGCTGTCGTTGCGACAGAGGAAGTCTTCAAAACCCTGTTTCCGAATCCGTTTATGCATACAACGACGTTTGGAGGTAATCCACTCGCCTGTGCTGCCGCGATTGCAGCGTTTAATGTCCTAATTGAGGAAAATTTGCCAGCCAGATCTGCTGAACTTGGAGACTATATGCTGGGGAGGCTTCGTAATGCTGCCGCTGAGTTCCCAGAACTGGTTATGGAAATTCGAGGAAAAGGTCTTCTGATTGGGATTGAATTTCAATCGGATGAAATTGGGTATGAGGTATCTAAGGCGATGTTTGATAGCGGGGTGCTTGTAGCTGGTACGCTGATTAACGCTAAAACAATTAGAATAGAACCCCCATTGACGATCACCTATAAAGAAGCGGATCGTGTCATTGTCGCATTTAAAAATGCACTTGTGCAGGTTCGTGGGTTAGCTGTATTCAACTGATCTCTAGGATAACCATCTTAAACTCAGCCTGCTTTGCTGTCGCGGTGGAACTGTCCATAGTTTGCTACTGCGATAGCAAGGCAGATAGTAAACTATAGAAAAAAACTCGTTAAAAAGAGGTGCTAATCCCGTAAGTTATAGTGAACGGAGGAAAACCGATGGTTTTAAAATTAATAGAGGAGCTCTGTATTGGGTGCCGCTTATGCCAATTGGCTTGCTCTGTCGCAAAAGAAGAGGTCTTTAACCCTGAATTAGCAAGGCTCAAGATTATTTCCCTTTACTCTAAAACGGGTTTGAATTACAAAACTTCCCTTTGTAATATGTGTCTGACCTGTGTCAGTATTTGTCCCACCGCAGCGATTACTCACCAGGCAGGGTACTTGATTTATGATCAGGATAAATGTACAAACTGTGGAATTTGTATTACAGCATGCCCTGAAAACGTTATAGCTTCCAGAGCCGAAGGTATAGCTCTTTGTGATCTCTGCGCAGGGTCACCGGCTTGTGTCGAGTGGTGCCCCCATCAAGCTTTGATGAACCAGGAGGGGAACTAAGATGAGCTACACTGGAAAAATATTGAGGGTTAACTTAACAACGGGTCATAGTCAGGTTGAAGAGTTGAATAAACAATGGGCAGTGGATTATATAGGGGGTAAAGGCCTCGGCATAAAATACCTCTATGAAGAGCTTGCTCCAGGGGTGAATCCTCTGTCACCGGATAATAAGCTGATTTTAATGACAGGCCTTTTCACGGGAACCATCATACCTCTCTCTGGGAAATTATCAATAATTACAAAATCCCCTGCCACAGGGACCATCCTTGATTGTTCCATCGGTGGCCATTTCGCGGCGGAATTAAAGTATGCAGGATATGATGCTGTAATTTTAGAAGGAAAGGCCACAAAGCCATCCTACCTCTATATCGAAGATAAGATCGTGGAAATTCGGGACGCGTCTGAACTCTGGGGACAGGGGGCACAGGAAACAGAACTGATCTTAAGAGAAAAAATCAATCAAGAAGTTAAAGCACTAGCCATCGGACCTGCAGGGGAAAATCTAGTGACAATGTCCTGTATCACCTCAGAGTTTTATCGACAGGCTGGCCGAGGTGGAGTGGGCGCGGTCATGGGAAGCAAAAATCTCAAGGCTATCGCAGTTCGGGGAAGTGGCAGTATCTCCGTGCCCAATATTAAGCAATTCGCTTCAAGTATGAAAGAGTTTATGCAGACAGACATCTTGACGGATACCAATCTCTGGGCTAATACAGACGGCACAGCTTTACTCGTGGATTTCAACCAAGATACAGGTATTTTGCCCACAAGGAATTTCCAGCAGGGAACCTATGACGATTACCAAGCAATAAATTCCGATGCCATGAAAGCAGTTCGTTCAGGTAAAAAGGGGTGCTTCAGTTGTGCACTGGGGTGTGGCAATTATTCAAGGGCTGGCGGGTCGACGGTGGAAGGACCAGAGTATGAAACCTTAGCCATAGGTGGTTCTAACTGTGGGATCAGTGACTTGGAGGCCATCATTGAGTTCAATGACTTGTGTGACAATCTTGGCATGGACACAATATCTGTGGGGAATGTTATTGCCTTCGCCATGGAATTAACCGAAAAGGGAATTAAAGATTTTAGCTTGCGGTTTGGTGACGTAGACGCCTATTTAAAGGTCCCGGGGTTGATTGCCGCCCAGGAGGGTATTGGCGTAGATTTAGGCTTAGGAGTTAAGAAACTTTCCGAAAAATATGGCGGCAGTGACTTTGCTATGCAAGTCAAGGGCTTAGAATTTCCAGGCTATGAACCACGTGGGTCTTGGGGAATGGGACTAGCCTATGCCACGTCTGACCGGGGAGCTTGTCATATGAGGGCCTGGCCAGTAGCGCAAGAGGCTTATGGAGATTTAGATGCCTTTACGGTCGAAGGAAAAGCCCAGCTTGTCATAGAGTTACAACATTATAATGCCGTGAAATTCTCCTTGATTTTATGTGACTTTTGGGCGCTATCTCTGGAAACTATGGGAATCATCTTGTCTAACTTATTAGAGCGGACTGTGTCTGAACAGGACCTTTTATTGGTCGGGGAACGGGTCGTAAACTTGGCTAGGCAATTTAATGTTAGGGATGGGTTCAGTAAAGATAATGATACTTTACCCGCAAGAATTTTTAAAGAAACTCTAAAGACAGGAGCTACCAAGGGTCAGCTTATACCCCTCGTGGAATTTGAAAGGATGCTTGAGGAATATTATAGTTTGCGGAGTTGGGATCGTGATGGGAAACCAACTGAAGCGAAATTGCATGAACTCGGGATAAACTAAATCTTAGGGATGGAGCAACATGGCCAAGGAGGTAAGATTTGCAGATAACTATCAGATTATATGGACCACTGGGGAAATATTCTAGTCAGCTCGGTCTATATCAGAGGGAGATTAAGCCAGATCTTACCCTTCCTCGGTTAATGGAGCAGCTTGGGGTTCCTTACTCATCGGTGGGCTTCATCGTTGTCAATGGTGTCAAGCGAGATCTAGATTACAGGCTCGAGGAAAATGATGACGTTAAGTTCTTTCCTTTTATCGCTGGGGGTTAAATGTCTCCAAAAAATCAGGAATTATAAAGAAGGCTTGGCGCTCTAGCCAAGTTTTCTTTAGTTTATATAAAGTTAGACGGGAAAGGTAGTAGGCGCATGCAGATTGCAGAAGGACTCAAGCATGCCAAAATTGGGTACTTCATCAAGGAAATGACTAACCTATGCATTGGTGAATAAGTTAAGTTCCAAGTAATTCGCGGAAGACTTACTATTCGTATTATTGTGCCAATTACAGATTGGCACGAATCTTGCTTAATAATATATCGTAGCCGAAGAGTTGACTGTTTTTAGTGAGAACTAAGAGGGACTATGAGCGAGAGTGGAGGAAGAATAAATGGGCAAGGCATATAATCCGTATGACAACATGCTGAAGGTACTGGAGCAAGCGGCGAATCTATTGGATCTTAAAGAAAATGACTATGAGGTTTTCAAGTACCCGGAAAGAGAATTGAAAGTGGCTATACCGGTAGAGATGGACAATGGGTTGATAAGAGTCTTTGAAGGTTACCGGGTGCAACATTCGAGTTTGAGAGGCCCATGTAAGGGTGGACTAAGGTATCACCAAAAGGTTGATATCGATGAAGTAAAGGCTCTGGCGGCATGGATGTCTTTCAAGTGCAGTGTTGTAAATATCCCTTATGGCGGAAGTAAGGGTGCTGTCAAAGTTAATCCAAAGGAACTGAGCAAAACCGAACTTAAAAACCTCACACGAAGATATACGGCCATGATATTGCCGCTGATCGGTCCCGAACGAGATATTCCCGCACCTGACGTGAACACTGATGCAGAGGTTATGGGCTGGATCATGGACACTTACAGTATGTTTAAGGGTTATCCAGTTCCCGGAGTTGTAACCGGTAAACCGGTGGAAATTGGCGGTTCCCTTGGTAGAAAAGAAGCTACTGGACGTGGAGTTATGTTAATCACGAGGGAGACACTCCATCGTTTGGGAATACCCTTAATTGGCACTAAGGTAGCTATCCAGGGTATGGGGAACGTTGGTGGAGTAGCAGCCAAATTATTGCATAATGAAGGCTGTTTAATAGTGGCTGTAAGCGATGTCAGTGGAGGCGTTTACTGCAATACCGGGTTGAATGTGGATGAGATTCTAAGCTTTCTTACTAGTAACGGGGGGCAAGTTCTCCAGGATTACAATGTCCCCGGAGTAACTAAGATTACCAATGATCAGCTACTGACTATAGAATGTGATGTTCTTATCCCCGCTGCCTTAGAAAACCAGATAACGGAGCTCAATGCCCCAGATATTAAAGCTACGGTAATCGTCGAAGGTTCGAATGGTCCGACATCGGTAGAAGCTGATATAATTCTCGAAAAAAAGAACAAAACGATTGTTCCAGATATTCTAGCCAACGCGGGTGGTGTTGTTGTATCCTACTTCGAATGGGTGCAAAACATACAGTCCTTGATGTGGGACGAAGAAGCGGTGAATCGTGCCCTGGAAAAAATTATGATTAGGTCGTTCAATGAAGTATGGGACAAGAAAAAGGACAATAATACGACTATGAGAATGGGTGCCTATATGGTAGCCGTTAATAGGTTGGTCCAAGCAAAAAAAATTAGGGGCATATTTCCTTGAGTAGCGGGAATCAAACTCAAACTCAAACACTTATGTTGAGAGAGTAGAATGTATGTACCTCGAAATGGTAGGTCTAATACAATAATTTTGAGGTTGATCCTTGGCAGGAAGAAAGGCACCGTTTAAGTACTTGGAACTTCCAAGAATTTTAAACGGTGCCTATTATTTATCTTTCGTTAGGAGGCTAAAATGCATTTCCTAAGGACTCACGATGAGCTTGTTCAACAGATCTTCCTAATTTATCCACAAGTTCTATGACGTCTGCTTCAGTAATGATCAACGGAGGGGACAATTGTAACCCGTCATCAATTAACGGTCGCAATGCCAAGCCGTTTTCCCAAGCAATAGCAGACACACGTTTTGCAAATCCTAGGGCAGGGTTAAACTTGGTTCTGTTTTCAGCATTTTGAACGAGCTGGACGGCATTCATCAGTCCTATTCCCCTAACTTCACCAATACAGGGTAACCTCAAGTCTCGGATGAGGGAACGCAATAGTTCGCCTTTCTCCTGGGCATTAGTTACAAGGTTTTCTCGTTCAATAATATCAATATTCTTTAAGGCAACTGCACAGGCTACAGGATGACCGCTGTAAGTATAACCGTGCATAAAGATACCGTGGTTTCTGATCGGTGTATAGACTCTATCTGAGATCCCGACAGCTCCCATAGGAATGTATCCGCTGGTAATTCCCTTCGCCATCATCATAATATCGGGTTTTACTCCCCAATGCAGCATGCCAAACATCTTACCTGTCCGACCAAAGCCCGTAATCACCTCATCCGCGATAAATAAGACGTCATATTTATCGCAAATTTCCCGTACTCGTTGATAATAGCCGTCTGGCGGAACGATTGCACCTCCGGTTCCGATGACCGGTTCGGCCGTAAAGGCCGCAACATTGTCCCGGCCGAGTTCGAGTATTTTTTCCTCAAGCGCTCCTGCGCATTCAAGATCACAAAGACCGTGTTCTTTTCCCCAGGGACAGAAGTAACAATGAGGATGCTCAATGTGATGGAACGATGGGACTAAGGGTCTGAATCCATCCCAAAAACCAGGTAAACTTGTCGCGCTTACTGCCCCATAAGAAACCCCGTGATAGGCTTTAGTCCTGGCAATGATGTGATTCTTGTTAGGCTTCCCTTGCAAGTACCAAAAGATCCGGGCCAGTTTGTAGGCTGTATCATTAGACTCAGAACCTCCACTAGTAAAAAAGATCCTGGGATTATCCATGGGGATCATTGTAGCTACTTTTTTTGCCACCTCAATGGCTGATGGATGAGAATAGCCATTGAAGGTTTGAAAGAAAGACAACGTTTCCATTTGGTTTTTGGCAACCTCGGCCAATACAGTTCGGCCATATCCTACATTGTTTAACCACAGACCCGCTCCACAGTCTATATAGGTCTTACCCTCAACACTTTTAACCCGAATTCCATCGCCTTCAGCAATAATCTTAGGTCCACCCCATGATTCCATGTCGGCTATCGAACTTGTTGGATGCAAAAAGTATCTCATGTCATCTTTTTTCATTTGTGCGATTTGATCTTCGGCGTAAACAGTCACTATTACCATCCTCTTTCCTTTTCATTACGTAAATGTTTAACATTGCAAAGTCTGTGCCAGTCTTGCACTTTATACAGATTTTCAAGATAAAACTAATATTAAAGCAACACACTCTGCAAATTTGCATGTGTATTATGTATTATGTATTATGTATTCAATTATCTAGTATACGCTATAGCTATAATCGCTAGATATCCTGATTGCATTATAAAAATGCAATCAGGAATTCTATTATGGTATGCAAAAGCTATAATACAGTATAATGGGTAAAATAAAGACAAATTAATCCATATAATACAACATTTTCTGTAAATTCGACAATTTAATTTATTGCTAAAAAACGAACTATAGATTAGCCTATAATTAATTAAGGAATATTCTTTTAATTTTTCTTCAGAATAATGCGCATAGACATTAATGCAATGTGATTATGCATTTGATTTAATTCCTTACTAATTCCTCACTAATTTAACAACTATGCAATAATGATCCCTGAATTGCATTAAATATTAATGCAAGAACGCATTTTGTTTATTTTTAAAAAACTGAATTTTCCCATAAAACAGACAAATAGTAGCTATATTGCAATCTTATAAATTTGGCACACAAGTTGCAAGTGTTATATAACGGACCGGAGGTGTTGAATTGGTGCAGTTTAAAGCAGGATTTCAAGAGATATATCATGGAGTGCTGATGGTCGATTCTAATGGATACATAGTAGGATGCAACAAGGCTGCTAAAGAGTTGCTGGGGATTAATGGCGATGTTGTAGGGGAAATGGCCAGAGAAGTGCTTCCGGATTCTGCCATGTATGAGGTGTTGGAAACGGGAATTCCTGTTGTCAATAATAAAGTTGACATAGGAGGAAGAGTTATACTTTCTAACCATAAACCGATTTTCGAAGGAACTAGAATTACCGGAGTCGTTACATCCTTTCAAGACATTACCGATCTTGATGCTGTAGTCCAAGAATTAGAAGTTACTAAAGAACTTAACAAGGAATTGGAGGCCATTTTTAATTCTTCTTATGACGAAATTTTCGTTACCGACGGAGAGGGCGTCACCCTGAGGGTAAATAAAGCGGGTGAACGTTTTTACGGAATGAAAGCGGAAGAAATGATCGGCAAACATGTAAGCAAATTAGAAGAATTAGGACTGTTTTCGCCCAGTATTACCCCTCAAGTTCTGAGGACAAAAAAACGATCTACGTTGATACAATCAACCAAGAGTGGGAAAAAAATCATCGTAACTGCTAATCCTGTTTTTGATGAAAAAGGCCAGATCATTCGAGTAGTTACGAATTCCAGAGACATAACCGAATTAAGTAACTTACGCCAGCGCTTGGAAGATACTGAAAAGTTGATGGATAACTATCGAACTGAAATTGTGAAGTTGCAAAAAGAGCGTTTAGATGCATCAGAAATTATCAGCAAAAGCGCAATAATGCAGCAGATCTTAATACTTGCCGGCAAGGTGGCAGGTGTAGATTCTACGGTGCTCATCGAAGGAGAGTCCGGTGTAGGTAAAGGTGTTGTTGCGTTAAAGATTCATCAATTAAGTAAGCGAAGTGACTATCCCTTCATAACCATTAACTGCGGCGCAATCCCTGAGAACTTAATGGAGTCAGAATTATTTGGGTATGAAGGGGGGTCCTTTACAGGGGCCAAAAAAGAAGGGAAAAAAGGACTCTTTGAAATGGCCAGTACCGGAACTATATTCTTGGATGAAATCAGTGAATTACCACTTAATCTTCAAGTAAAGTTATTGCAGGTTATCCAAGAGAAAAGGTTAAGGCGAGTAGGAGGAAATGACTACATTGATATTAATGCCAGGATCTTGGCTGCGACAAATCGTAACATACCTCGACTGGTTAAAGAACGAAAGTTTAGAGAAGATCTCTATTATCGATTAAACGTCGTACCCCTAGTTGTACCACCTTTGCGGCACAGAAAAGAGGATATCCCAGTCCTAGTTGAGCATTTTTTAGAAGGGCTTCGAGAAAAATATGAGATTTATAAAAAAATGGCTCCGGAGACCATGGAGCTCTTGATAAATTACAATTGGCCCGGTAACGTACGAGAATTAGAGAATTTAGTCGAGAGAGTTGTAGTGACCGTCGATGCTTTGGAAGTTTTACCGATGCATTTGCCGGATTATATATTACATGGGGATGGTACTTCAGCAAAAGTTTTCGTATTGGACATTTGTCCTTTGAAAAGTGCCACTGACGAATTAGAACGGCAATTACTAAATAAAGCATTAATCAAATTCCAAAATACTTATAAAATGGCAGATGCTTTGGAGGTTAATCAATCGACGATTGTTCGGAAAATGCACAGGTACGGTATTTTCAAAGAGAATGTTCATTTGCAATAATATGGAAAGTAGGAAAGGGGTGATGTAGTAATCTAATTAGGGAGGATTAAAAGCGTAATCACACTGAGTTGCTACTATTATAGATAATAGAGGAGGAAAAAATTTATGTTCAAAAAGTTCACAATTAAACGTGTCTTGGGATTGGCGATGATTTCTAGCTTAATGATATCTTTGGCCGGTTGTGGTAGTACGGGTACCGCAGGTACCAGTGCGAGCACTGAGGCAAGAGACTATTACAAAGTAGGTGTCATTACATCTCTATCGGGTGCTGAAGTCATCGGTGGAAATATCACTAAATATGGTTACGATCTTTGGGAAGATACTGTGAACAAAAAAGGCGGTATTAAGGTCGGAGATAAAAGTTATCAGGTTAAGCTTGTCTACGCGGATGACCAAAGCGATCCTGCTGCAGGAGCCAACGCAGTGGAACGAATGATTACTTCCGAAAAGGTTGATTTCATTCTCGGACCGTATACCAGTGGAGTAACTAAAGCTGTAGCCCCAATTCTCGATAAATACAAAGTCCCTATGATCACTGGGTCTGCCGAATCCCCCTCCATCTGGACACAGAAATTTGCCTATACCTTTGGTTCTGTTCCGGCTGCTGACTTGACGGCAAGTTCTCCTTTAGATACATTATCTAAATTAGCGGATCCGCCCAAAACAATCGCTATCATCGGCGTAAATGATGCCTTCTCCAAAGCAGTTGCTGAATCATTTAAAGCTGCTGCCGAGAAAAATGGTATGAAAGTTCTTAAGTATGATGTTGTGCCTGCCGGAACGGACTTTACTCCGTTAATCAGCGCCATCAAACAACTGAACCCAGACGTGCTGGCAGTAGGTGGCCATGAAGCAGAACATATGGAAATTATCAAAGGCTCCAAATCTCTAGGGTTTATGCCGAAGGCATTTGTCATGCATTATGGGATTACAAACCCAGACTTCACCAAGAACCTTGGCAAAGATGCGGACTATGTATATGGCGCGGCAGTATGGACGCCTGATCTAAAATTAAAAGACGACCTATACGGTACTGCTCAGGACTATGTGAAACTCTACCAAGCAAAATACAATGCCATTCCGGACTATACTGCAGCAGCATGTTCAGCGACGGGTCAATCTTTTTCAGCTGCCTTGGCTAAGATCGGAGCAAAACCACCACTTTCTGATCAGCAAAGGGAACAGTTAACCAAAGCCCTTGAACAAGTAGAAGTTAATACCTTCTATGGGCCGATCAAATTCGCAACAGAGGGCAACTGGTTCCATAATAATATTGGCTTAAAAGCTTTAACGATCCAAATGGTTAAAGGGGAGCAAATTATAGTCGGTCCTGCAGATATGAAGGCAAAAGATGCTATCTACCCTGTTCCTGCTTTGAGCGGTCGCTAATTAAGTGCAAAACTTCTAGTTTGAGGAGCCGGGATGTCCCGGTTTCCTCAAACTATAGGAGAGGAGATGTTTTATGGGATTATTTACGCAAACGTTGATCAACGGAATTCTAATCGGTGGGATTTTCATAACCATCGCAGTTGGCTTCTCAATTTCTTATGGAGTTATGCACATAGTTGACTTTGCCGTGGGCGAATGGATTATGTTAGGAGCCTTCACAGCTTTTTGGCTTAACATGTACACAAAGATCGACCCATTACTACTAATACCGTTTATTGCCCTTTTTTTCGCTTTGATTGGTTACCTATTTCAGCCAATTATTCAGAAAGTCGTCAATATTAAGCACAGAAGTGCTGCCATGATGGCCTTAGCATTTACGTTTGGTCTCTCGACGTTATTAAGAGGCTCGGCTCTAACCCTATGGGGGTTTAACAATCGTAATCTAGTTTCAGTGTTATCGGAAATGAATATTAACCTGTTTGGCATTACCGTTCCCGCTATTAGAGGGGCGGCTACTGTGTTTTCGATTATTGTGACGGCGGCTTTTGCCTATTTCCTTTATCGTACTAAGACTGGGATTACCATACGGGCAGCCGCAGAGGATAAGACGGTGGCGGGTTTAATGGGAATTGACGGTCATCGCATATCACGCTTAGTTTATGCTATTTATGTTGGCTTAACTGCTATGTCAGGTGTCTTTATCGGCTGTATTTTCTCTGTATTCCCAGATATGGGTTTGCGCTATACCGCCTTCGCCTTCTTTGTTGTGGTGGCAGGGGGAATGGGTTCTTTTTCAGGCGCAATCCTAGCGGGCTTGATGTTAGGGTTAATATCCAGTTTTGTTTCCGTCTACGTGGGGGGAGCCTACGTATTCTTGATATTATTTTTCATCCTCTACTTAATCCTTGTATTCCTTCCTAAAGGTATTCTTGGTAAAGGCTGGTAGAAAGGAGAGGTTAACTTGTCGATATCAAAGTCTTTTAGCCCAGTTAAAGTAATCCTGCTGCTCCTTTCTATGGTCCTTTTATGCATTTTGCCATTCTTAGTTTCTTCCTTCATTTTGCGAATTGCAACCGGTATCATGATGTGGATTGGCTTAGCTTTAAGCTGGAATATGTTGGGTGGTTATATGGGTTATATAAGCTTCGGTCATGGCGCTTCCTTTGGAGTTGGCGCTTACATTGCAGGCATGTTAATGACCCAGTTACATTTGCCGTTTTTTTTAGCGTTAATCATCGCTGGAATTTTAACCTATCTTTTCGCAGCCATCGTGGGATACCCAACCTTACGTCTGAGTGGCTCATATTTTGCCATTGGCACCTGGGCCTTCGCGGAAATGATGCGTCAATTGGTTTTAGTCTTAGAGATAACAGGTGGGCCAGAGGGCTTGCGTTTGCCACCGATGCTTAATGACAATTTCTTTTATTACGTTATGTTTGGCTTAGCGTTACTTGTTTTCTTTGCAGCGTATTTCTTTTTCGAACATAGTGATTTTGGTTTAAAAGTAAAAGCAGTCCGGGAAGAAGAAACGGCAGCCCGCACCTTAGGGCTCAACACTACATGGGTTAAAAATCAGGTCTTCGCCATCAGCTCAATGTTTGCTGGAATCATTGGGGGTGCCTTTGCTTACTGGATTACCTTTATCCACCCAGACAGCGTTTTAGGACCGCTGATTGCGGATCAAATGGTTATTATGGTTCTCTTAGGGGGTATTGGTACCTTATTCGGACCAGTCATTGGCGCAATTGTACTCTATGTTGGAAACCAATATATGTTGGTTATGTGGGGGCAAAGTTCAGCCTATCTAATCATCCTTGGGGTAGCGATTTGTTTAGTTATTTTGTTCTTGCCGGAAGGACTTATGAGCCTGCCCAGAATTCTCAGAGGGAATCGAAAGGGTATATTCGCACGTTTTTTTTTCTAAGTCGAAACAATCAAATACCTAAGTGTTATGTAGATAAGCTCTGAACAGAAGGGGGCCTGACCATGGAGTTGCTGGAAATCAAAGAGCTGAACCATATGTTTGGTGGTTTGAAAGCTATTTCCAATCTTAATATTAAGGTTAAAGCGAAGATGACCTATGGAGTAATTGGAGCGAACGGAGCCGGTAAAACGACGTTGTTCAATTTAATTACTGGAATTTACCATCCTACGGCCGGTCAGATCCTGCTCAATGGATTAAGCTTGGTTGGTAAACAGTCTTTCGAAATCTCTCGCCTTGGAGTGGCTAGGACCTTTCAAAACTTACGCTTGTTCAATGACCTGACGGTTGTAGAGAACATTCATGTTGGACAAATCTACCGCAGGGGGCTAGGGAAGCTTAAAACTAAAGATTTGTCTGCCAAAATTGATAGTTTGTTAAACCTCTTTGGACTTGATGTTCGCGCGGAGGAAAAGGCTGGGAATTTGCCCTATGGTATGCAGAGAAAGTTAGAAATCGCCAGGGCACTGGCTACGGAACCAAAGCTATTGTTGTTGGATGAACCTGCTGCAGGTATGAATCCCCAAGAGGTTCAAGGATTAGTGGGCCTTATTAAGGAAGTCAAAAGACAATACAGCGATATAACCATCGTCTTGATTGAGCATCAGATGAAATTAGTGGAAGGTCTCTGTGATTATGCTACAGTCATGAATTTTGGCCAGGTTATTGCTAACGGGACTGTTCAGGAAATCCAAAATAACCCAGTTGTGATTAAGGCATACTTGGGTGAAGCGGAGGTGGGTTAATGGCCAGAATTATGGAAGTCGAAAACCTGGAAGTCGTTTATGGCGTGATTAAAGCGCTGCAAGGGATTTCTTTTTATATCGATGAAGGTGAAATTGTAACTATCATTGGAGCAAACGGTGCCGGAAAATCGAGTACCTTACGGGCGGTTTCAGGGATGGTGCGCCCAAGTTCCGGCAAGGTAATGTTTAAAAATAAGGACATCACAAATTCTCCTTCTCATTTAATAGCCCGTCAAGGATTATCTCATGTTCCGGAAGGGCGGGGCATGCTAACAAAATTAACGGTTGAGGAAAATTTAATCCTAGCTACCTATAATAGAAAGGATCAGGCTAAAGTCAAAGAGGATATGGAAGATGTCTATAGACAGTTTCCCCGTTTGTCTGAACGAAAGAAGCAGGCCTCAGGCAATCTGTCCGGTGGAGAACAGCAGATGTTGGCGATAGGACGAGCTTTGATGACCGGAGCGGACACCTTACTATTAGATGAACCATCCATGGGCCTCGCCCCATTATTTGTTAAAGAGATCTTCGCTGTGATCAAACGCATTAATCAGGCTGGAAAAACAATTTTACTTGTCGAACAAAATGCCATGACCGCTCTCCATACGGCTCACCGTGCTTATATTCTAGAAAATGGTGCAGTCCTTAAGAGTGGTAAAGCTAGTGAATTAATAGATGATC
This sequence comes from Desulfosporosinus burensis, assembly GCF_054657535.1. Classification (NCBI taxonomy): domain Bacteria; kingdom Bacillati; phylum Bacillota; class Clostridia; order Eubacteriales; family Desulfitobacteriaceae; genus Desulfosporosinus; species Desulfosporosinus burensis. The sequence goes on along the minus strand of NZ_BAAHYN010000010.1, from coordinate 99,816 downwards.
CCCAAGTAAAAGCTGCCTATTTGGGAGGGCACTAATCATTCAATACTGAAAGAGTGGTCATAAGTTAAAGTAAATGGGGGAAAGGCAATGAAAGGTTTTTTCGGGAAACTATTGAGGATTAATCTCACGACTAGGACTTACGTTGTTAAAGAAATTTCAGAAGATATATTGAAAACTTACCTAGGGGGAAGGGGCCTAGCTTCCTACTTGCTTTTAGAGAATGTCAAGACCGGAATTGATCCCCTCTCAGGGGATAACACGTTAATTTTTGTTACCGGTCCCGCTACAGGTACTGGAATGTGGGGTTCTAGCCGATACGGAGTCTTTAGTAAATCCCCACAAACAGGATTATATGGGGAAGCAACTTCAGGAGGCAAGGTCGCGCCTCAGATGCGAAAAACTGGCTACGATGCGATTATTTTAGAGGGCGTTGCAGATATGCCCCTTTCTCTAGAAATATCCGATCAACAGGTCGTGTTCCGAACCGCCAGTGATCTCTGGGGTAAAGATACCTATGAGACAGAAGATAAAATTTTGGCGGAAGTTGGAGTGCCTGAAGCCCAGGCTATAGTTATTGGCCCGGCAGGGGAAAATTTAGTACGGTTCGCTTGTATCGAAAATAACTATTGGCGTTCGGCTGGTCGCACGGGTATGGGCGCAGTAATGGGCTCGAAAAAAGTCAAAGCTATTGTTTTCCACGGTCAGGCCCAAGCCGAGATTTCTGATCCGGAACTGCTCAAGGATTTAATTAAAGCCTTGACGGCGAAGGCTAAAGGAAATGTTGCTGTTAAAGCGTATCAAACTTACGGCACCACTCAGATGGTTAAAACCATGAATTGTGCAGAAACTTTCCCGACTAAATACTGGTCCGAAGGGATTTATGAGAATTGGCGAGACCTTAGTGGAGACACCTTACTCGCTGAAAATGAGGTCAAACCGAATGCCTGTCCCACTTGTTTCCTAGCCTGTGGTAAGCTGACAACGGTCACTAAAGGCAAGTATAACGGGCTAAAAGTAGAAGGCCCTGAGTATGAGACTATATACGCTTTTGGGGGACTTTGTGGTATCGGCGATTTAACAGAAATCATCCATTTAAACGATCTATGTGATCGGTTAGGGATGGATACGATCACCGCAGGGAATTTAGTAGCCTTTACTCAGGAAGCTGTTCAACGTGGTAAAGTCGAAGCCAACTTGAATTATGGTGACGCAAAGGGTGTAGCGGACTTACTTGAGGATATCGCCTATGCAAGAGGCCTGGGAGGGATCTTGTCCCAAGGGATTAAACATGCCGCTCTGGTTTGGGATCTTGAGGATATTGCCATCCATGTCAAAGGTTTGGAACCTCCCGGCTATGACCCCCGGGTGCTTAAAGGGATGGGACTTGCTTACTCCACTTCGGCTAGGGGGGCCTGTCATCTAAGGGCAACTTTTTATAAGGCAGAGTTAAGTGGGATGATCGATCCTGCAATCACCCAAGGTAAAGCCGAAATGTTCATCGATTTTGAAAATAGGTTGACGCTTTTGAATACCCAGATACTATGTGTCTTTTATAGGGACATGATCCTCTGGCCAGAGCTTAGACAATTAGTTAAAGCGATTACCGGTTGGGATTATACTCAGTTCGAACTCGAAGAGATAGCCAACAGGATTGTCACGTTAAGTAAGGTTTTCAATCTCCGCGAGGGTGCTACTAGGGAGCAGGATACACTGCCGAAGCGGATGTTTAAGGAACCGCTGAACGAGGGCAGGGATGTTATCACAGGGGAAGAACTAGACTTGATGCTCGACGACTATTACAGATTAAGAGGGTGGGATAATCAAGGACGACCATCCGCGGAACTACAACTTCATCAATCGTTAGCATTGAATTTGCTTAATGATTAAGGTATGATTTAAGTAGATGTTAAACACACGGGGGGTAGATCGGATTGATCGCGTGGACTCTAAATTCATGTAGACGGGTGAAACTCCCGTACTCCTCGCCAATAGATTCGCTCTCAAGGCAAAAATCCTTCCCTCCCTCGGGTCTGGATTAGGAGATTTTAAAAAGGTTCGGTGATATTACACCGAGCCTTTTCTTGCTATAAGCAAAAAAGTATAGCCCCTATAGTTAGTGGGAGGAAAATTTATGCTCAAGCTTCTTGATTTAGCTTCTCAAGATTTTATGGTAAGTCCAACTTCAAATAATTTATGGTCGCTTATTGATAGTATTACAACACAAAACAAAAAGTTCGTTATTACTTTTAACGATAGATGTGTTGTAGGGGTATTAACGGCGAATAATTTTTTGCGCGAAATTCTTGCAGCTAAAGAGACAAATGGATTAAATGAGAGAACTACAATAGCTGAGCTAGAGTACGCTTTAACATTTAATGTAGTCACAGAAGATTTCCCAGTTGCTGAGCTGATTAATTTTAATACTGATGTTGTCGTAATAATAAATAAAGAATCTTATCCTATTGGAATTATTAATAATATAGGCATAATAAAAAAAATGTTAGTGGATTATTGCGGCTGTCCCCCTGATATTCAACAAACCATGCAAGAATATAAAAAAATATTTGAAGATATTGAAGATGAGATTTTCGTAACAGATCAATTTGGCTATGTTTTACGTCTTAATCCAGCTGCAGAAAGAGTAATTGGAGTAACAGCTGGTGATGTAGTTGGCAGACATGTCAAGGACTTAGAAAAGGAAGGGGTTTTTTCCACAAGTATTACCATGCATGTCCTCCATCAAAAGAAAAAGATAAATATGATTCAGCTTTTGAAATCGGGTAAGACTGTCATTAGTACCGCCTTTCCCATTTTTGATGAAGAAGGAGAAATTGCCAGAGTTGTTTGTACTTCTAAAGATTACCAAGAAATTACAAAATTAAAATCTGAACTAGAAAAAAAGGAAACGGAACTTGAAAGGAAAAATCAAGAAATAAACTCTTTGCGTGAGGAGATCTTTTCCAATGTTAACTTAATATATAATAGTAGAGAAATGGCCAAAGTAAGGGACACAGTTTATAAAATAGCTCCCATTGATTTAACAGTATTAATCCAAGGGGAGTCTGGGGTTGGAAAAGAAGTTATCACGAAAGCTATCCATTATGCAAGTCTAAGAAGTGATCAACCTTTTATTAAGATTAATTGTAGCGTTATCCCTGAAACCTTAATTGAATCTGAACTTTTTGGCTATGAAAGTGGGGCTTTTACTGGCGCGACTAAGGGCGGTAAAATCGGTAAAATAGAATTGGCGAACAATGGAACATTATTTTTAGACGAGATTGGTGAACTACCACTTTTGATCCAGGTAAAATTACTTGAGTTTTTGCAAGACAGGGAAATATGCAAGGTCGGTGGTACAAACAAGATTAAAATAGATACAAGGATCATCACAGCAACTAACCGCAACTTGCAAAATATGGTCAATGAGGGCCTTTTTCGCAAAGACCTATTTTACAGACTTAATGTCGTGCCAATTAACATACCGCCCCTGAGAGAGCGTAAGGAAGATATTCCTGCCTTAGTAAAGTATTTTCTAGAGATATTTAATAGCAGATATGGAATGAATAAAACTATTGCCCCAGAAGTAATGCAGGCTCTTTATACTTACAGCTGGCCAGGCAATGTAAGGGAATTAGAACATGTACTTGAAAGGGCAATAATCATAAGTGATATGGAGGTAATTACACTAGCAGCAATGCAGAACTTTCTTGAATTAAAGACGAATAATAAAAAGGTTATATGCACGGAAATGATGCCATTAAAACTTGCTAAAAGAGAATTGGAAGAACAATTAGTAAAAAATGCTTATGATATTTTTAAATCAACGTATAAAGCTGCTAAAGCATTGGAAATTAATCAGTCAACTGTTGTTAAAATTTTAAAAAAATATCGTTTAGATTAGCGGGTTTATATGATAGCCATCCCATAAGATAAGCTTTTAGGAGATAACTTTATTGGCTTAAATGCTGTTTAATAGACTTATAAGCAGATAATATTGATGATAATAAAAGTGGTTCGGTGATTTTGACACCGGGCCTTTTTTTACCTAAGCTAAAGGCTAGCCTGTTTGAGAAAGATGCTTGGGGATGAATAATTTCATTATTAGCCAATGAAATTATTCATCGGCTAATAAAATAGTGTATTTGCTAAAAAATTCAGAATTTTAAAACGTTGTCATATAGAATGATGCCAAATTTCATTAATACACTGTGTTAATAGAAATGAAAAGAGTTGTGGTTCGGGTAAAACCGACAATTTATACATTGGCATAACTTTTGCATCGCATTATAAATGTTAGTTTCTGCTAAATAAGTTTACCAAACGTTCTATTATCAAAATCATGAATAATCAACAAGGAGGAAACATGAATGAGTGAATTTTTCACACGGTATGGTGATGGTTCTCCGACGAAAGTAAGTGCAGATGAGATGCGGCGCGATCTTGAAGTGGGAACTAATGATGCGGCTGATCGTGGCAAAATCCCTGCCCTTAGTCAAAGCGAGCTAGATCATCTTTTCGATATTTGCACGAGGCCGGACAAGACCGTGAGTGTACAGCGAGGAGACGAAGTGGTTGTAACCTTTGATGCAGGGACGTTAAAGTTACCGGTTCGGGCAGGCGTTCCCATGGATCGGTCGACTGCAATCCTAACCCATGAAAGAGCTTTTTGTTCCGATAGTATGGAGTTAGCTCATGTTGATTACAGTTACAAACAACTGAAAGCCATTATTCACGAAGAGACAGCGGCCATGGAACACGTTCAACTTAATACCATTATACCAATCTTTTACGGAGCTATGCCAAACCTTGGCCTCTATACAAAGCCGGATGGTCCCATTGAAAATTGGTCTGAACTACTTCCACTTGCTAAAATTTCTGAAGCGAAAGCAGCCCAAGAAGAAGCGGTGGAACATGCGATTAAGGACATGGTTTATGTGGCTAGTCGTATGTATGAAGCTGGGGCAGACGGAATTAACTTTGACACAGTCGGCGCTTCGGGGGACGCTGATGTTCTAGCATCTTTGAAGGCTGTCGAGATTCTTAAAAGTAAATATCCGGATATTGCCATAGAATTCGGAATGGCTGGCGAGTTTATTCTCGGCATGCATGGAGATTTGTTCTTCGATGGAAAGCGCTTAGCAGGCCTCTATCCTCATCAACAGGTAAAAGTGGCGGAAAAAGCTGGCGCCACAATCTTCGGGGCCGTCATTAATACGAACAGTAGCAAGACCTTTGCCTGGAATCTCGCGCGGACCGTTACCTTTGTCAAGGCTTGTACAGAAGCAGCGAGCATACCGGTACATGTTAATGTTGGTATGGGAGTAGGCGCTATTCCTAATTCTAACACTCCTGCAGTCGATGCTGTTTCGAGGGCGGATAAGGCCTTAGTCGAGATTGGCAAGGCAGACGGTTTATAGATAGGTCATGGGGATCCTTATGGTATGGCAATAACTCATGAGACGTCTGCAGGCATGGGCGGAATACGTACTGCTGGAGATCTGGTAGCACGTATGCAAATGGCTAAAGGCATGAAAATTAAAGAAGCAAAAGACTATGTAGCTGGTAAACTAGGCATCTCTACCTTCGAACTATGTGACGAGGCCGTCATGCAGGAGATCAGAGAGGACCTAGATATCGGTCACGTTCAAGCACGCGATGGGGCCGCAATTGGAATTCAAGCAAAAATTAAGATTGCAAAATTACTTGGCATAGAGATTAGGTCAGTAGAAAACTTTAAACGAATGACTGGCTTAAGATAATCAGTATATCAGATAATTGGGGAGGGTTAGCAGTTGAGTATTGAAGATATTATTTTAGAGGCTAGGGAGACCATCTTACAGTGTGATCAAGCGAGAGCTGTAGGATTGGCAGAGCGTACTCTTGCAGAAGGGTATGATCCTGTTGAAGTTATTAGTGCGGGATTCAGCTATGGGATAAGAGAAATGGGAGAACTCTTTGGCAGAGGAGAAGTTTTCCTTCCTCAATTAATTATGTCTTCTGAAGTCATGAAGGCGGCAGTGAAAATTTTAGATGCGGCAATTGTTCAGAGTGGAGTAGCCCAATATAAAGGAATATTTGTTATAGCTACGGTTGAAGGGGATGTACACGATATAGGCAAGGGGATTGTTATTTCTCTCCTAAAAACTCAAGGGATACAAGTACACGATATGGGTCGAGATGTTTCCGTGGTCAAAATAATCGAGAAAGCTATTGAAGTTAAAGCGGACATTATTGGTACCAGCGCTTTACTTACCACAACGTTAATGAGTCAGAAAAAGCTTGAGGACGAGCTTCGTAAAAACGGCTTGCGTGAACAATTTAAGACAATGGTCGGTGGAGCCCCAGCTACCCAACGTTGGGCGGACCGCATTGGTGCGGACGCCTATGCTGAGGATGCAGCGGAAGCCGTAACCAAAGCGCTTCAACTCTTGAATAGAACCAAATAATTGAATAAAACTAACGGAGTTTGTGGAGGTGAGTGGATTGAAAAGGAACTTATTTGCGGGAGCAAGTCGCCAAGAGGGAGTAGGGCTTAACCTGTTTACCGAAGACGAACTATATGCTATCCACTGTTCTACTTTAGATGTCCTGAGAAACACCGGGATTAAGGTGGAAAGCGAAGAAGCAAGAGAGATCTTCGCTAGGGGAGGAGCAATCGTCGACAACATATCTCACATGGTTAAGTTTCCTGCACACTTGGTTGAAGACGCTATCCGTTCCGCTCCAAGTTCAATTTTCCTGGCAGGTAGAAATCCGAAAAATGACATGATTTTAGAGGCCAACCGAGTTGGATTTACAAATTTCGGTGAGGGCATTCGAGTGATTGATCCTTATACCAAGGAGTACAGACAAACAACCAAACAGGACGTTGCTAATACAGCGCTGGTGTGTGACGCAATGAGCGAAATTGATGTTTATGAAAGAGCGGTTGCAGCTCAAGATGAGAATGCCCTGGTTGGGTCGCTTCATGAAGCTGAAGCTTACTTTACGAATACCTCTAAACATTGCTTTTCTGGCGCCAGTAATGGGAAAAACTTTAAAAAAATAGTAGAGATGGCGGCGGCTATTGTTGGAGGTATGGATAAGCTCAGAGAAAGACCCATTTATAGTACGATCGTTTGTCCAACTAGTCCTTTGCAGTTGGTTGCGGATTGTACAGAAGTAATTATCGAGGCTGCAAAAGCGGGTATCGCTGTCAATATTCTTTCCATGGCAATGGCTGGCGCATCTTCACCTGTCACCTTGGCAGGGACACTTGTGACTCATAATGCTGAAGTTTTAAGCGGAATTGTCTTAAGCCAGCTAACGGTTAAAGGGGCTTCAGTGATTTATGGAAGTTCAACCACGATTATGGATTTAAAATATACGACTGCTCCTGTCGGATCACCGGAATGTGGCATGATTAATGCCGGTGTAGCCAAATTAGCTCAGTACTACTTATTGCCCAGCTGGGTTGCCGGCGGATAGGCAGATAGTAAAGTACCCGATGCTCAAGCCGCCCACGAAAAAACCATAACCGGATTATTGGCTGCTCTAGGCGGAGCAAACCTAATCTATGGTTTGGGTATGCTTGAACTTGGCATTACCTTCGATTTTGCGCAATTAGTCATGGACAACGAAATGGCTAAAATGATTAAAAAATCTGTCTCAGGGATTGCGGTCAACGAAGAGACTTTGGCTGTGGATGTCATCAAGCAGGTAGGTGCCGGCGGTGAATTCGTAACCAATGAGCACACGTTCCGTCATTTTAAGACAGCTCACTCCCAGACCAAATTAATCGACAGAAGGATGCGTGACACTTGGTTAGACTTAGGGGGCAAGGATTTCACGGAAAGAGCTTATGAAGCAGCAATTTCTATCCTGGAAAACCATAAGCCAGATCCGTTGCCAGCTGGAGTAGCAGAAAAAATACGGCAGATTGTAGAAGATGCAGAAATTGAATATGGAATAGTAAAATAACCGTCCCTAATGGGAGCTAAGTAATGGACACGGAATTAATTGAGTTAATAGAATAGAACACAGAATTAGGTGGTGTTAGGCATGGCAAATGAACTACTCGATAATCTCATTGAAGCAGTGGTCGAGGGGGACCCGGAACTAGTGGTTGAATTGACCGAGAAAGCGATTAGTCAAGGGATTGAGCCGTTAATTATACTTAATGAAGCATTGACCAAAGGGATTACGATTGTTGGTGACCATTTTAGTACTGGACATTATTATTTGCCAGATCTTCTTTTAGGTGCCAAAGCTATGGATGCGGGTGTGAAAAAACTTGAACCTTTGCTGGTGGGAACGGCACGTGAGTTTTATGGCAAGGTTTTAATGGGGACAGTTCAGGGGGACTTGCATGAGATTGGGAAAAACATTGTCGGAATGATGCTTAAAACTTCGGGCTTTGAAGTGATAGACCTGGGAATCGACGTGCCAGCCAATAAGTTCATTGAAAAGGCTAAGGAGCTCAAACCTGACATCATAGGTATTTCAGCTTTGCTAACAACGACTATTGGAAGGCAAAAGGAGATTATAGAACTTTTAATTGAAGAAGGTTTAAGGGACCAAGTTAAAGTGATGATTGGCGGCGCACCGATCAATGGAGCATGGGCAGAAAAGATTGGGGCCGACGGTTATGCCGAAGATGCTTTAAGCTCCGTCGTCATTGCCAAAAAACTTATCGGTAAAGCTTAAAGCGATTGGAGGAAAGACGGATGAAATTCGAGCTTTTAGCGGACGAAGAAGTATCTCAAATACATGAAGCGAGCTTGAAAGTCCTTGAAACAATAGGAATTCACACAACATCTGATCGCTTTAAGAAGTTACTCTTGGATAATGGGTGCAAGGAAGAAACAGGGAGAATTCTTTTTCCTCGGGAAGTGATCGAAAAAGCGCTGAAAACTGTGCCCCAAGAATTCAAACTCTATGGCAGAAATAACTCACCTGTTTTGGAAATTGGACAAAAGAAAGCCTATTGCCAAACTTGTGTAGGTACTCCATCGATGATGGATTTAGAAACGGGTGAAAAACGGGATGTCACGATCAAGGATCTTGAAGAGTATACCAGGTTAGCAGATTCGTTAGAATTTATTAATATTATTTCTCCCATTTTCCCTAGAGATGTCCCTCAAGAAATAATATTAACTTATGAAACGGCAACCCTGTTGCGTAACACTTCGAAACCCTTAAGTATTTGTATAGAATCGGCACGTGAACTGCCCTATATCATTGAATTATTAGCACTGGCAGCAGGGGGAAGAGATGCTTTAACGGAGAAACCAATCGCTATGATTCCTATATCTCCGTTAAGTCCACTCGATTTTGGCTATGACCCAGCTGAAGCCCTAATGGATGTTGTTGAAGCAGGATTACCGTTAGGCGTTGAACCTTGTCCAATGATGGGTTCAACGGCCCCGATGACGATTGCGGGTATTGCCGTTCAACATAATGCCGAGATTTTAGCGGGGGTTATTGCCAGTCAACTGATCAGAGCTGGAGCACCGGTGACCATGTCCTCCAGGGCAACCTTCATGGATATGCGTTCCGGAGTGGGTCTGTGGGCTATGCCGGAAATGGGTTTGGCAGGAGCGGTAATGAATCAACTCGCCAAGCTATATGGTATTCCATGTGCACCGGGCGGATTCTGTGGTGCTTCGAAAATTGCCGATGCTCAGAGCGGATACGAACATTTATATAATGCCTTAATGGAAGCTTTAGTTGGGAGTGACATCATTGGCTCGGCTGGTTCGTTAGACAATGCCTTAACTTCGTGCTATGCCATGTTAGTTATTGATAACGAATTGTCATCCGTCATTCAAAGGACGATTAAGGGGGTTGAAGTCTCGGAGGAAAAGTTGGCAGTAAAGGTTATAGCCGAAGTCATCGGAACTCAGAGTAACTTTCTGGAACAGAAACATACTCGGAAACATCTTAGAGCCGGTGAGCTATGGCTTCCACCCCTCGGAGATAGGCAAACCTACGAAAAATGGGCAGACACAGGGGAAAAGATCGAAGATAAAGCACGTGAAATTGCCAAGGCTTTGATTTCGGCTCATCCAGGTTTAAGAATCAGCGCTGAGATTAATGCTCAATTTGAACTAATACTGGAACGAGCCCGCAAAACGGAAGTCGGAAGCTAAGGACAAAGAGGGGGTGAAAGCTAGTGAAGTTTGACTTATTTTCAGATGAGCAACTCCAGCAGGTCCATGAAGCAAGTATGGATATTTTGAAGTCAATTGGCATTCATACCAAGTCAAAGAGACTGAAGGATTTATTGCTGGAGCATGGCTGTCAGGAAAAAGACGGAAGAATTGTGTTTCGTCAGGATATCCTTGACAGGGCACTAAAAACTGTGCCTTCTGAATTTAAACTATACGGACGAAATAATGACCATGTAGTGGAGATGGGTGGAAAAAAAGCCTACTCCCAAACCTGTGTGGGGACACCTTCAATAATTGATATTGACACCGGGGAAAAAAGGGACGTAAAACTTGTGGACCTTGAAGATTTCGTCAGATTGACGGACGCTTTAGACTATATCAATATTATTTCGCCAATTTTCCCTAGGGATGTTCCCCAAGAGATCATTGTTTCGGTAGAGACTGCAACGATGTTGCGCAATACGACGAAACCCGTGCGAATCACAGCAGAATCTTCTCATGAAATGAAATATATTCTTGAATTATTAAGGGTTGTCGCCGGCGGGGAAGAGATGTTGAGAAAAAGACCACTTGCCTATATCGAAGTATCTCCAATTAGCCCGTTAGAGTATGGATTTGATCCTGCCGAAGCGATGTTGGATATAGTAGAAGCTGGTTTACCGCTAGGAGTTATTCCTTGTCCAATGATGGGTTCCACAGGGCCAATGACCTTAGTGGGTACCGTGGCTCAACATAATGCGGAGATTTTAGCAGGGGTTGTTGCCAGTCAACTTTTAAAACCAGGGAGCCCAGTCATTATGTCCCCTCGAGTCACCTTCATGGATATGCGTTCTGGAGTAGGGCTATGGGCCATGCCGGAAATGGGTCTAGCCGCCGCCGCTTCAGTTCAACTGGCCCGTTTTTACGGGATACCGTCTACAGCAAGTGGCTACTCTTGTGCTTCCAAAATAGCCGATGCTCAGAGTGGTTATGAACATTTATATAATGCCCTGATGCCCGCGTTGATCGGCACGGACATTTTAGCAGCTGCTGGTTCTCTGGAAAATGCTCTCACGTCATGTTTCGCCATGTTGGTGATCGATAATGAACTATCTTCAGTGATTCAGAGGACGGTCCGAGGAATTGAGGTTTCTGAAGACAAGCTGGCAGTGAGTGTGATTGCTGAAGTGATCCAATCCAATAGTAATTTTCTAGAGCAAAAGCATACCAGAAAGCATCTTAGGGCTGGCGAGCTTTGGAAACCGAACCTTAGCGACCGGCAAACTTATGAGAAATGGTCCTTAAAAAAAGAAAAGGTGGAAGAGAGTGCTAGATTAAAGGCTAAAGAATTACTGGCAACCCACCAGGTTGAACCTCTCAGTGTTGAGGTCAATGCTGAAATTGATAACATCTTGAAAAGAGCCCAAGAAGATTATTTGCAGCAGATGAGCAATATGAAATAAGACACTCAAATAAGACGCTTATAAGAGGAGGGATTTCGTAGTGAGTAGTTTTAACGATCTAGCGGATGCGGTACTTAACGGTAATTTCAATAATGTTAAAGAAATTACCTTAGAAATGATTGATAGCAAGGTGGACCCCTTACGCATTATCAACGAGGGTCTTATTGCCGGAATGAATATAGTCGGCGTCAGGTTTAAGGCAGAAGATATGTATGTTCCGGAAGTGATGATGTCAGCAAAATCCATGGCCTCTGGAATGGAATTGATTAAGCCTTTCATCGCAGAATCAGATATGCCCACTGCAGGGACAGTCGTCTTTGGGACTGTAAAAGGTGATCTTCATGACATCGGCAAGAGTCTTGTTTGTATGATCCTGGAAAGTGGTGGATTTAAAGTCATTAATCTTGGCACAGATGTTTCACCTGAAATGTTTGTGCAAGCGGTTAAAGAGCATAAACCTCAAATCGTCGGATTGTCGGCTCTTTTAACGACAACCATGCTCAATATGAAAACTACCATTGAACTATTAATCGAAGAGGGCTTACGTGACGGAATAAAAGTGATTATAGGCGGGGCACCCGTTTCCCAGAGTTTCGCGGACGACATTGGGGCGGATGGTTATGGAGCAGATGCCATGGCAGCCAAGGAGTTATGCCTGAAACTTGTTAGCTAAAAATAGTCAGAGGAGGAATGAAAGTGTTAATCATCGGGGAGTTAATCAATACTAGTCGAAAATTGATCGGCGAAGCAGTTGAGAAAAGAGATGCTGAATATATCCAGAAAATTGCTTCCGATCAAGTCGCCGCTGGGGCAAATTATGTCGATATTAATTGCGGCACGATGATCTTTGATGAAGTAGAAACCATGGAATGGTTAGTCAATACGGTTCAGGAAGTTGTACAAGCACCTTTATGCATAGATAGCCCAAACCCTCAGGCCATCGAAGCCGGGTTGAAGCTTGCTCGCAACGGCCAATCTCTTATAAACTCTATTACCGGTGAAAAAGAGCGTTACTCAGAAATCCTCCCATTAGTACTTAAATATAAGACGAAGGTTGTAGCTCTTTGTATGGATGATAACGGTATGCCTGAGACGGCAGAGGACAGGATGGCTGTAGCCCAAAACCTTTATCAAAGTTTAACAGAAGCAGGAGTTTCTGAAGACGATATTTACTTTGATCCTCTAGTCAAACCGGTAAGCACGGGGGATAAAGCTGGGCAGGAAGTCCTTGATACAGTAAGACTGATCAGGCAGAATTATCCAAAGGTTCATATGGTTTGTGGTCTAAGTAACGTGTCCTTCGGTCTTCCAAATCGAAAAATCCTTAATCAATTCTTTATGATTCAAACGATGACGATGGGGATGGATAGTTATATCTTGAACCCCCTTGATAAAAGTATGATGGGCGCTGTTCAAGGGTCACAGACACTTTTGGGGAATGACTCCTATTGTACAGGTTATCTAAACGCCCATCGCCAGGGTCTCTACGAATAATGGTTCTTACAACGATTTTTAAAAAGTATTTGAAATACTCCATCAAAAGGGTGTTTCATAACATTAGAAGTCTGAAAATTTTAAATAAATTAAATATTATATGCAACTAGTGCTGGCTAATTAGTAATGTTTAAGCGGAAAAGTAGTGGAAATCACCAAAGACAAACTGTCTTTAATGATTAACGCACTACTTCCCCTTAATCATACCGATGGTTCTAACGAGGGCGAAAATGCTCAAGACGTTCCTCGTTAATGGGGTTAATCATCGGGAATAAGCTCAGAAATGAGAAGAAAGTGAGGTTAAGCAACAAAATTGTCCAGAAGTAGTAATCTAGAATCATGGGACATGACCAGAAAAAACGATTTTTAAAGTGCTAATCCCTGAAATCTTGGTTAGGAGGCGAATTAAATGGCGAAACCAGAACTGGATCATAAAGTATTTTGGCCTGCTGTTATCGTGATTTTTGGTATTTCTTTACTCCTCATATTGAATCGCGAGGCTGGTACAGAACTTGTCAATGCAGCTCTAGCCTGGGCGACCTATAAACTAGACTGGCTTTTCCAAACAGGTACTTTTTTGGTATTTGCTTTCTTAATGTGGATAGCTTTTGGTCGATATGGGAACGTAAAACTAGGCGGACCTGATGATAAACCTGAGTTCTCCACATTGACCTGGATAGCAATGCTATTTTGTGCTGGAGTTGGCTCCAGTCTCATTTATTGGTCCGTGGCTGAGCCGCTCTATTACTTGCAAGGGCCACCCTTTGGCATAGAAAAAGGCTCAGTAGAAGCAGCCCAATGGGCCATTACCTATGGCATGTTCCACTGGGGATTTAGTGCCTGGGCCTTGTATGCTCTCCCCGGTTTGCCAATTGCCTATGCTTATTACGTTCGTAAGGATACCACACTTAGGGCTAGTACAGCCTGTCGGCCTATCCTAGGAAATTTAGTTGATGGCTGGATAGGGAAGGTTATTGATATTTTGGTTATGTTTGGTATCGTTGGTGGTTTTGGGACCTCCCTCGGCCTTGGGGTTCCCTTATTGGCGCAAGCAGCATCAAGTTTGACGGGTATACAACCGTCCATGGGCTTAAATATGGTAATCATTGCGATTTGGACATTGATCTTTGGCTTTAGTGTTTATACCGGACTTTATAAGGGGATTAAGGTCTTAAGTAATATCAATGTTTATCTTGCTTTAGCTATGCTAGTTATAGTTTTATTAGCTGGACCAACCGTATTTATCTTGTCATTATTCACTGACAGTGTAGGTGTGTTATTGAATAACTTCTTCCGAATGAGTTTATTTACCGATCCAATTGCTAAGAGCGGGTTCCCACAGGCATGGACTGTCTTTTATTGGGCGTGGTGGATTGCCTTGGCACCTTATATGGGATTATTCGTTGCTAGGATTTCCAAGGGGCGTACATTAAAGCAACTGATTGTTGCTGAGATGCTTTGGGGCACTTTAGGTTGTTGGGCTTTCTTTGGAGTTATAGGTGGTTATACTTTGCACCTGGAATTTGATAAGATTTTACCAGTCTCCAGTATCATGTCAGAGAGCGGAGTTCCAGCCGCCATTATAGCAGTTCTTAATACCTTGCCAATGCCACAGGTTATTTTAGTCTTATTCCTGTTCTTGGAATTTGTCTTCCTGGCCACCTGTCTTGATTCCTCAGCCTATGTGTGTGCCTCTATGGCGACTAAGAGTCTGACCGAAGATCAAGAACCGGCTCGCTGGAACAGAGTTGTCTGGGCTTTAGCTTTAGCGGCCGTAGGGATAGCGATTGTTTCTTTAGGGGGTTTAAGCGCAATTCAAACATCCTCTGTAGTCGCGGCGGTTCCCTTAATAGTTGTCTTAATTATATTAACCATGTCTTTTATGAAAATGCTTAAAGAAGATCATGGTGTTGAATGTAGCCCGAAAGAAATAACGATCCAATCTCATAGAAATAATAATAATATATCAGCTAAATAGTAATAACGAAATCTATTGCTATAATCAAGGTTGTGCGAAAACAAATTAAATAAAGTAACTTTTAAAGTAATGGCGAAATGCATGTAAGCATTTCGCCATTACTGTTTAAAGGATTTTACCAGAAGGAAGATTTTTATTAAAAAAAGTGTTTGACAAGAATATTCAGAATAAAGTAAAATTGAATTGACCACTCTATGGATTGTACGTTCACGATGTGACCATTAATTAAACATAATCCATAATTTACAATATCTAATTTTTTATATATGTTTCCAGTGGCGAAACGAAAGGAGCTTTTAATTTGAAAGAAATTCAATCCATCGAAAAAGCCTTTGCTATACTAGAAAAGTTTTCTCATAGAAAGAAGGAGTATAGTGTTACAGAATTGAGTCAGGATCTAGGGTTACCCCGTCCTACGGTTAGCAGGATTATTGGAACATTGGCGGGGTTAGGTTACCTCAAAAAAAGTTCTGATACGAAACGGTACACTTTAGGATTGAAGTTTCTTCACCTGGCTAGTATTGTCCAGGAAAGTCTTGTCCTGCGTGACATAGCTACACCGGTGCTGCACAGACTTCGTGATCTCCTGAGTGAGACAGTCTATATAGATGTCAGAGATGGGTGGGAACGGGTCTGTATAGAATCGTTTCAGGGACTGGAACAGGTACGTACATTTGTTGAAATTGGTCAACGGTCGCCACTTCATATTGGAGCCGATTCCCTGATGCTTTTAACGTCTTTATCGGATGAAGAAATTGATGAATACCTTGAGAAGGTTCAATTAGTACCGTATACGGAAAACACAATTGTAGATCCCTTAGTGTTAAGGGTAAAGATCAGAGAGGCTAAAGAAAAAGGTTATACGTATAGCGAAGGGGAGTACCATCCTGGAAGTGCTTGTCTTTCCGCTCCTATCAGAGATCGGGCAGGAAAAATAGTAGCCTGTATAGCGATATCCTTTCCAACATCAAGGGCTGTGCCGAGTTATATTGATAGATACAGAGATTCGATTATTAGCGCTGCGTTGGAAATTTCTACGCTCAACGGATATGAACATAAAGAAAAGTAGGTGACTTATGTGTATAAACCGTTTGGGAGTACTTAGGGAGGCAATGTTGTAATTCATAGCAAGTATCTAAGATCGCCATTAGCCATTATGGCTTAATGAAGGGGGGTGAAGCGAGAGGCAGGCGGAAGCCCTATAAATAGTATCCCATCTTATTAAAAATCATGAGGAGGTAAGTTTATGATTAAGAAGTCTAAAAAAATAACGGCAGTAGTTTTAACGTTGGGTTTACTATTAAGTATTGGGTTAACAGGCTGTGGAAGTACCGCCCCCGCTAGCTTGACAAAAAGGATGACATTGTAAAAGTCCACGAAAAAGGCAAGTCCATTGATCTCAAGACGGCTGTGAATGGCTTCTCAGTTCCTATACATCCAGGCGCAGCGAAATATTATAAAGAAAAAGGCGCTATGAAATAAAGAACATAATATTAAGATCAATCGCTAATGAGTGATGGTGGAAAGCCGGTTGAACAGGGCGTCCGAAAGGCCGCCCTCAGTAATGGGTAAATCAATATGGATAAGACGTAACCAAAAAGAACCAGTTAAGTTATTCTTAAGAGAGAGGTTTAACTAACATGAAAAAGAATGCCTATGAGGTAGCCTTAGAAGTATTGAGTAATGTAGCCGAGTATATGAAATTAGAGGACCACGTGTACGAAATTTTTAAGGAACCCATGTCACAGTTAACTGTAAAATTTCCAGTTAAGATGGACGATGGAATCACTAGAATCTTCACCGGTTTCCGTTTTCAGCATAACGCTGCTCTAGGACCGACCCGAGGAGGAACACGTTTTCATCTCGATGAAACACCCGAGGATGTAAAGGCCTTGTCACTCTGGATGACCTTGAAAAACGCCTTAAACGAAATTCCTAATGGAGGTGCCAAAGGGGGCGTTGTCGTTGATTCACTAACTCTTTCCCAAGGGGAATTAGAGCGCGTTTGCCGAGGATATATTCGCAAGATTGGGCCGACTATAGGGGCGTGGAAGGACTTTCCAGGGGCTGACATCGGCACCTCGGCTCAGACTCAGAGCTGGATGTTGGATGAATGGGAAACGATGAATATGCATCACGAGGCTGGGGGTATCAGTGGAAAAGTTATGGCCCTGGGAGGGTCTAAAGGACGGGCCGAAGCAACAAGCCGAGGTCTATTGTTTGCTACTAGGGAATTAGTGCATGCCAAGGGATTAGAGATGCAAAATTTAACAGCTGTGATCCAGGGATTTGGCAAAGTCGGTTGGCATTTAGCAAAGCTGTACCAAGAGGACGGTGTAAAGGTTTTATCGGTCAGCGATGTATCCACAGCCATATTCAAATCGACTGGATTAGATATCTTTGATGTCCATGCCTATGTAGAGCGTACTGGCAGTCTTCGGGGTTACCCTAATGCGCAAGAAATTGCTAATGAAGAAATGCTGGAATTGGAATGTGATATTCTAGCTCCTTGTGCGGTTCAAAATGTGCTTACTAAAGAAAATGCAGATCAAATTATAGCAAAGTTTTTAATTGAAGGAGCTAATGGTCCTACCACTCCGGAAGCGGAAGAAATTTTTATCCGTAAAGGGATCTTTATTGCTCCGGATATTTGGGCTAATTCCGGGGGTACTCAAGTGGCTCATTTCGAAAGAGTGCAGAACTTAAATAATGATAGTTGGAGTGAAGAGGAAGTAAACTCAAAGCTTGAGAAAATAATCCATAAGGTGTTTGGCGAAATCTATGCCTTGCATACTGAAAGAAATATTTCAATGCGTCAGGCGTGCTGGGTAAAAGCAATTGGCACAGTTGTTGAAGCGATGAAGGCTCGTGGCTGGGTTTAATTATAGAAGTAAATAAGACTACCTAGAAGGAGGAAGACATGGTGACTTTGAACGTAAAGATTAATATCGACTATTTTTATTGCAAACGTTGCGGCATCTGTCACGCTTTCTGTCCGCAACAGGTTTTTTCCTTGATTAAGGACGGTTCGCCGGAAGTAAGCTTTCCAGAAAAATGCACCTATTGCCGCTTGTGCGATCTGCGCTGCCCTGATTTCGCCATATCCTTGGAGGTGTTAACGTGATCAGACCACTTGGAGTACAATTCATGCAAGGCAATGAAGCTTGCGTATATGGGGCCATTGATGCTGGGGCCAGATTTTACGGGGGTTATCCAATTACACCTTCCTCTGAAATCGCTGAGCTTTCAGCTGAATTATTACCACAAGTTGAGGGTATTTTCCTTCAGATGGAAGACGAAATAGGGAGCATTGCCACGATCATTGGTGCTTCAGCTGCAGGTAAAAAATCGTTTACGGCGACCAGTGGCCCAGGATTCTCCCTAATGCAGGAGAATCTAGGGATGGCCATCTATTCTGAAGTTCCCATTGTTGTGATTAACATTCAGAGAAACGGACCGAGCACAGCCCTTGCCACGCGTCCTGCACAAGGAGATGTGATGCAGGCTCGTTGGGGCACCCACGGAGATCATCCGATTATTGCCTTGAGCCCCGCTTCCGTCCAAGAATGCTATGATTTAACGGTCCGGGCCTTTAATTTAGCAGAAAAGTATCGGATCCCGGTTATCCTTTTGGGTGATGAAGTTATAGGCCATATGAGAGAGAGCCTGACAATTCCTGAACTGGAGAAATTAGAAATTATCAATCGTAAACTACCAACGGACCCAGTTGAAGGATATAAACCCTATACTACAGGTGACGATGATATACCCGCTATTCCTCCTTATGGAACTGAATATATTGTGCACATTAGTAGTTCTTGTCATGATGAATCGGGTTATTCACATAATGCCCCTAAAACAGCGGATAATTTAGTGCGGCGTTTACACCGTAAGATAGAAACCAATAAGGCGGATATAGTTCAGGTTGAAAGGTTTGGGCCTGAAGACGCAGAGGTTACCATTATTGCTTATGGAGTCGTCTCCCGTTCAGCAAAACAAGCCGTGATCAATGCTCAAAAAGAAGGACTCTCCGTAAACCTCCTTAGACTTATCACTCAATGGCCTTTTGCCGATCAACAAGTCATAGAAGTCCTTAAGAAGGCCAAAGCCGTGATTGTACCGGAACTCAACCTAGGGCAAGTGGTTTTGGAGGTAGAGCGCCTCAATTCATTTAAGACGCCTGTTTATCCACTTTCGCGCATCGATGGTGAAATCATTCTACCCTCACAGATCCTGGAACGAATTCAGGAGGTGTTAAAATAATGGTAGCACGACGTTATCAGGATTATCTAGATAAAAGCAGACTCCCCCATATGTGGTGTCCGGGCTGTGGAGATGGTATCATCTTACGTGCTTACACGGAAGCTCTCGTTGAGCTAGACCTCGCCCCGAAGGATGTCGTTACCGTAACAGGGATCGGTTGCTGGGGGAAAGCGGATGATTATATGTCTACCCAAGCCTTTCATGGAACCCACGGCCGGGCCCTAGCCTTTGCGACAGGAATTAAGTTAGGAAACCCCGACCTAACAGTGGTTACCTTAATGGGGGATGGAGATGCCGTCACCATCGGAGGAAACCATTTTATTCATGGGGCTCGACGGAATATTGACCTTACCGCCATCGTTGCCAACAATTACAACTATGGTATGACCGGAGGACAGTATTCGGCTACTACTCCATTGGAAAGCAAAACCACGACTTCTCCACTGGGAACGCCTGAACCCGGGTTTGATGTGTGTCTTCTTGCAGAAGCTGCAGGGGCTAATTTCGTAGCTAGGACTACAGCCTATCACGTAGGGGCCCTGAAAAATCTAATTAAAGAGGCTATTACTCATAAAGGCTTCAGTCTAATAGAAGTTATTAGCCCTTGCCCGACGTATTTTGGGCGATTCAATAGTCAACCCAGTGCCGTGAATATGTTAAAGTGGCTAAAGGAGAATTCAGTAGCTGCCTCTAAATTTCAGGAAATGTCCAGCGAAGAACAAGCTAAGCGTTTTGCCATAGGAACGTTAGTTAAAAAGGAAAGACCCGACTTTTATACCAACTATCGGCGGATAAATAGTGTCAGCCAAACAGCAGGGGGGAGAGAGTAGATGGCAGGGAAAACGTGGCAGATCGTCTTAGCGGGTACAGGCGGTCAAGGGTTAATTCTAGGTGGCGTAACCTTAGCCAAGGCCGCTGTGTTAGAAGGAAAAAAAGCCGTGCAAACTCAAACATATGGGATTCAGTCACGGGGAGGATATTCTCAATCTGAGGTTATTATTAGTGGTGAAGACATCTATTTTCCAAAGTGTGATCAGCCGGACCTAGTATTAGCCCTTAGTCAAGGTGGATACGATCGCTATAGCAATATTGTATCGAATGAATGCACAATCCTTTATGACCAAGATGTTGTAAAAAGCAGTCAACGAGTCCATGATGTGGGGTATCCATTTAGCGCTAAAGCTATAGATCTAGGAAATCCTAAAACGATTAATTCCTTGTTTTTAGGAAGTGTATTAAAGCTTTGCCCAGTGGTTTCCAAGGAAAGTCTTACAAAGGTTTTAGAAGATTCATTGCCGGGTAAGATTTTAGCAATTAATTTAAAGGCATTGGAACTAGGGTATAAGGAGATTGATTAAAGGGGACCTGATTTCGGTAAGGAATTAGAACAAAAAAAGCTGTAATTCTCAGCTTTTTATGTTCTAATTTTAAGAATAATGTGTCTAAATATTCAAAATGTTTCTGTACGGGTCCCATCTAACAACGTATACGGGTTATAATTAAATGATGAAACTTCGAGAATAAGACGGAGGTTCGAAGAAAACAAGGAGGAGAGATTCTATGCCAAAATTGTCCCTGCTGTCTTTGGAGGAAATGCCGGATAAGACTCGTAATATGATTACAGGAGGAAAATCCCAACTAAGCGGCTTAAACATCAATAGAATGATGGCTCACGCGGAAAATAGTGTACGTCATTTTATGCGTTTAGGAAATTCTCTACTAACCCAAGCAAAACTTGATGCCCGCCTACGAGAAATAGTTATCCTCCGGATAGCCAAGTTATGTAATTCAAGGTATGAGTGGTACCAACACGAAATAATGGCTAGGCAGGTTGGCGTGTCGGAACAGCACATAGAAGCCCTTAGGCTAGATCCCCTTGATCGTTCAGTATTTAATGATCAAGAGCGGGCCATTATCAGATACACTGAGGAGGTTACTGCTAATGTGAAAGCTAGTCCCGAGGTATTTGAGGAGCTATCCCAGTTTCTCAGCCAACAAGAATTAGTAGAACTAACTCTTACTATAGGCTTTTATAATATGGTGGCCCAATTTCTAGAAAACACTGGGGTGGAAATAGAGGGTTAATTTCCAAATGCTAAGATTTGTATCTATAGTATTATAGCAACGACAGGAGGAAACCATGGTAGATCTAAATTTACTTGAGGCAGGAAACGTTTGGAAACACATTGGTATGGAAATAGTACGTAATTCGGAAGGGCATCCTGGTGTGCACGTTATAAATACGAACAATCTACGGCAAGTGTATGGAGCTATGCATGGGGGAATTATCTCAATGGCCGTGGACGCCGCTGGAGCAGTAGTTGTAAATGAGCATGTTGGAAGGGATTTTGCAGTGTCGACTGTAGAATTAAAAGTAAATTATTTGTTACCTGTAGTTGACTCAGATATATTTGTCTATGCTAAGATTGTGAAAAAAGGAAAACAGCTCATGGTCACAACGGTCGAAGTCTTAGACAATCTTGCTAATATTGTGGCCATTGGCATTGTTACATACATTGTAAAACCGATTGACAACACTAATAAGTAGCTGAATTAACCGTTGTACGAAAAATGTTTCTGTGAAGCAACAAAGGATTAGGGAGTAATGGCGAAATGCAAGTGAGGCATTTTACCATTACTTCTTTTCTTCTGAACAGAGCCCATTGAACATTGGCGGATTGCTCGGCTCTCAGGTCGTCGTCATTGAACAGTAGTACTCGCGTGATATATAATAGTTAAGTCATACTTTTCATAGGATATTTTTATAGGGGGAGAATAAGCTTGAGAGTGGTGAAGAACGGGATAAAGCTGTGTTTCGACATCGCTTACTGGAAACTGCCATCGATCTTTGGTTAAAGAACGATCAACGGATGGATTATCCATCAAGTTTAATGCAACTCTGGCGTAAATCGGGTGTAACTGGACGAGCGGTTTTTAAGCGTCTGATTGAGCAAGGTGTTTGCAAGGGAGATATCAGTAAAATTGCGCATTTCCATAAGGCTTGGCGGAATCACCGTTTACTGCAAACAGTTTTCGGATGGTCAACGCCTTGGCGAGTATTGTCACTTTACCGGCGGTTTGGTCATCCATCAGCTGGCAAACTAGAGGCTTTATTCGAACATTGTTTACTTCGATCACTAAAACATTATTAAAACTCCGAGGGAAGCCTCGGAGCTTGAGTTGAAATTAGAACTTGAGTTGTAATTAGATCATTTCATCAGCGGAGTCATCATCATAAGCACAGTCACACCCGCGTGATATAATTGTAAAGCCATACTTTTCGGATTTCCGTCCGAGTAAGAAAGCGGCAACAAGACTCATAAAAAAGAGTAAACCGTGATAAGGGTAATGCTTGTGCTGATAGAACATGAATAGTTCCTCCTTTCATTTCGTTATAGAGTGACCTTATTGCGTTGAATTCATTCAGGAAATTTAAGGAAATTTAGGTTGGAGGGGTTTTGTGCGTTATAATGTATTGCTTTGGGACTTAGATGGTACGTTGACAGATCCAAAGGTAGGAATTACGCTCTCTGTTCAGTACGCTCTAAGTCGGTTAGATTATCCCCTTCCGAAGGTAGATGATCTAGATTGGATTATCGGGCCGCCCTTAAGAGAGAGCTTTAAAATCTTGCTTCAAACGACAGAGGAAGCGCTTCTAGATCGTGCTATCAAGTTGTATAGGGAGCGCTACAAAGAAATAGGTCTCTATGAAAATATTGTTTATCCTGGTATACCCGAGTTACTGTCCCGGTTAAAAGAAAAGGGTTGCAGGAATCTGTTGGCGACCTCAAAACCGAGAGTTTTTGCAGAGCAAATTCTTCACCATTTCTCAATAGATTCCTACTTTAGTGTTATCATGGGCAGCGAGTTGAATGGTCAATTTGTGGAGAAGGAAGTTCTGATTGGGGAAGTGCTGAAAAATGTACCCTCTGACTTACGCTCGAAAACGGTGATGATCGGGGACCGAAGATTTGATGTTCAGGGGGCAAGAGCCAATCAGATTGAGAGTATTTCAGTAGGATATGGGTATGGAACAGTTGAAGAATTGCAGAATGCAAACCCTGATTTTATCGTCCAAAGTGTCAAAGACTTAGAGGCGCTATTGATCGGCTGAACGTGTTCACTGATCATCCTGTTTAATTCTCAGTTGTAACCGGGTAACGGACTGCAGCATCTAAATAAACAAACTTCTCGTCCTTTTCTTGACGAACCATTCCTACAATACCTTGATCGTTCGTTTCTTCTAGGTGGCGATGGACAACAAACTGATAGGCTCGCTCATCCCATGGATCTAAGAAATCGGCAACTGTATTGAAATAGGTTTCGATGGGAATTTTAAGATGATGATGATAGACTTGCAGAGTTGTTTCCGAAGACATAACGAATTCCTCCCTTCCAATTAGTCTGAGATATAAATGAAAGAAATATGTGTTTAAAAGAAGGAGGTAGCAAATTGGACGAAGAATCAGAATCTAAGGTAGTCCGGAGTGAGTTCCTTCTTAATCAGCGAAATTTAAGTTGGATTGATCTGGTGCTGGTTTTGGGCGGGGTTATCTGTATCTATGTCTTATTATCCTTTGGGACTATCTGGTTAATGGATCGATGGCCACTTGAACGAGCTTTAATATATCTGAATGCCTTTATGACTCAGCTCGCCTTTGCACTTCTAATTTTACTTCTGAAAAGAATTCGCCACTGGGAATGGTCTGATTTTGGGTGGAAGGCTGTTCCTATCAGAAAGTATTTTTATAGTGTCATAGGACTATACTTTTTCTCTTGGGTTATCAATATCAGTTATGCCGTTGTCCTATACAATTATGGGTTAACTCCTCCTGAAACAGATGTTTATTCGAAGTTATTAGGACAGGCCACGGGTTATACATTACTGCTTAACTTGCTGTTAGCAGGGATATTAGCACCGATTGTGGAAGAAACCTTATTCCGGGGAGTGATTTTTGGCAGTCTGCAAGCGTATTTCGGGAAATGGACAGCAGCAACGATTAGTGCGGTTATTTTTTCCGCTCTCCATTTCCAAGTTTACGGATTTTTCCCACGCTTCGTCTTAGGACTCGTACTCATAGTCTTGTATACTAAGTTTAAATCCCTCTATCCGCCCGTTGCATTACATGCCTTAAATAATACCGTGGCCACACTGATAGCTGCAAAATTAATGATTGAGTAAAAGGAGCAGAATAAATGGAGCAAAGGCAACAACAGGCATTGCAAATTGCGATCGATGGCCCTGCTGGTGCGGGAAAAAGTACGGTTGCCAAGATTGTAGCAAAGCAATTACGGCTTTTCTATGTAGATACTGGTGCTATGTATCGGGCCATCGCTTATAAGGTGCTGAAAAGCGGGGCGTCAATAGACGACGAAGCTAGGGTAAGTCAAATAGCAAAAACTACGGAAGTTGTGCTCGATCATTCGGACGAGAGAATTGTTTGGTGTGATGGCGAGAATATCACTCAAGCTATACGCAACCCCGAAATTTCACGGGCGGTTTCGATTGTGGCTGCCTATCAAGGGGTAAGAGATCGTTTAGTGGAACTTCAACGCCTGGAGGCTGGGCGCGGAGGCGTGGTTATGGATGGTCGTGATATCGGTACACACGTCCTGCCAGACGCTGATTATAAAATTTTCTTAACAGCGACTCCTGAGGAACGGGCAAGACGACGGTGGATAGAACTCACGAAGGCCGGGAAAGTTGTAGCTTACGATGAAGTCGCTCAAGATATGCTGAAACGTGACCGTTCAGATAGTGAGAGAGAGGTTTCACCGTTAAGGCCTGCTCAAGATGCAATTATTCTCGATACAACGGGTTTAAGTGTGGAAGAACTGGTAGCGGAAATTCTTAAGTTGACTCAGGAGGTTGAATCATGACGCTTTATAGTTTTGCGAAGAGGATGTTTCGCCTGCAGTTTCGTGTTATGGGGTGGAAAGTAGAAGGGGCGGAGAACTTGCCTTTGAGTGGACCCGTAATTTTAGCCATTAACCATGTAAGCATTTGGGATCCAGTTCTGGCAGCTTGCAGCCTACCCCGTCAAGTCTCCTTCATGGCCAAAGAAGAACTATTTTCCATTCCGATTTTGGGGACGATTTTTTCCAAACTTGGCGCTTTTCCAGTCAAACGAGGGCAGGGAGATATGAATGCCATCCGTCAATCTTTAGCAATCTTAAAGCAAGGGCGCATCTTAGGTCTTTTTCCTGAAGGAACTCGTTCAAAGACAGGAGAGATTCAAAAAGGAATGCCGGGAATGGTCCTGCTCATGGAAAAGAGTCAAGCTTCTGTTGTCCCGGTAAAGGTTTACGGGACAGCAAACTTAATGACTAAAGGGTGGGGCAAAATTGGGGTTGTAATCGGTAAGCCCTTGACTGCTCAAATGCTGAAGGCTCCTGAAGGGGTAGAAAACCGCCGTGAATGGATTGCGGATCGCATTATGCAAGCAATGATCGAATTACCCAAAGCCAAATAGTGTTGGGTGTCCCCTTTCCACTTTGTTGGGGACATTCCTGTCCCGATGAACAACTATTACTTCAGCAGGTGTGTCCCCTTTCCTTAATAATCTCAGAAATATGGCAGGAATTTTGGAGTAGAATAGAGAATTAGTTCTGTACTTTGTTGGGGATATTCCTGTCCCGAAGAACAGCTTTTACTTCAGCAGGTGTGTTCTCTTTCATTAATAGGAGGTTCTTCGTTTTGAAAGTCAAGATGGCGGCAAAAGCTGGGTTCTGTTTTGGTGTGAAACGTGCCTTAGAAATGGCAGAACGAACAGCAGAAACTTCAAAGGCAGTTTCACTCGGGCCCCTTATTCATAATCAGCAGGTCGTAAAACGCTTGTCAGAACGTGGTATTCGTGTAGTCGATGATCTGAGTGACGTAACCTCTGATCAAGCCCTGATTATTCGCTCCCATGGTGTAGCACCTAGTGTTTATCAGGGTGCTGAGAATAGAGGTGTCCGCGTGGTCGATGCCACGTGCCCTTTTGTCCAGAAAGCACAACGATTGGCTGCCGAGTCAGCTAAGTTAGGGCGACAAGTGATTGTCATGGGAGATAAACATCATCCTGAGGTCCAAGGAATATTAGGGTGGGCTGGAGAACAGGCCATTCCCATCCAAACGGTCGAAGAGGCCAAAGAACTTCAATATTATTCACATTTAGCTGTTTTAGCTCAGACGACCCAACTTGCGGAAAATTTTATCAGGATAGTCGAAGAGTTGAAACTCCATACGGGTGATATAACCGTTCACAACACGATCTGTAACGCAACAGCTGAACGACAAAAAGTGGCTCGAGAGTTAGCAGAGACTGTTGATATTATGGTTGTTGTGGGTGGGCGAGATAGCGCAAATACTCGAAAACTGGCGAGCATCTGCGCAGAACGCACAAAAACATACCTTATTGAAACTGCAGAGGAATTGAAAACTACTTGGTTTAGCGAAGTCGAAAGTGCCGGTTTAACGGCGGGGGCTTCTACACCGGATTGGATCATTGAGGAGGTTTATAAAAAAATGTCTGAAATGAATGAAAATGAAATGAATATGGATAGTTGGCTAGAAAATTTACAAGAAATCCAGCTTGGTTCGCGGGTTACCGGTACTGTCGTTAAAATGACAAGAGAGGAAATCTTCGTCGATATTGGTTGGAAATGCGAGGGAGTCATCCCTATCAGTGAGTTTTCTATCCGGCAAACTAACCTAGAGGACGTTGTAGCGATTGGGGATACCGTAAGTGCAGTCGTGATTCGTGTGGAAAATGAGGAAGGACATACCGTTCTTTCCAAACGGAAAGCAGATGAAGAGGGGGCTCACGAACGTTTAGAGAAAGTCGCAGAAACTAAAGAAGAAATCCAAGCTAAAGTCGTTGAAGTTGTCAAGGGCGGGTTAGTAGTTGATGTGGGACTGCGAGGGTTTGTTCCAGCTTCTCAAATCCAGTTGGGATATGTGGAAGATCTAAATCAGTTTTTAGGGCAAACGTTACGCTTAAGATTAATAGAATTTGATTCATCGAAAAGGAAAGTAGTTCTTTCCCAGAAAATCATTTTGGAAGAAGAACAAGCAATCAAACGCCAACAATTACTGGAAACCCTCAAAGAGGGTGAAGTAGTGTCAGGCACAGTCAAGCGGATGACGGACTTTGGTGTCTTTGTCGATATCGGTGGGATGGATGGCCTGCTGCATATTTCGGATATGGCTTACACGCGGATTAAGCACCCGTCAGAATTGCTGGCGATTGGGGACGAGGTTGAAGTCCAAGTCTTAAGATTAGATCATCAAACCGGAAAATTAGCCTTGGGTCTTAAACAACTTAAAGAGAGTCCATGGGGTCAAGCGGCTGTAAATTATCCAGTGGGAGCTATCATTCAGGGCAAAGTCGTACGTATCGCTACTTTTGGCGCATTTGTGGCCCTCGGTGAAGGTATGGACGGATTGGTTCATATTTCCCAATTGTCAGATCAACGGGTTAATAAAGTCGAAGATGTGCTTAAAGTCGGGGATACAGTGACTGCTAAAGTCATTCAGTGTAAACCAGAGGAGAAAAGGATAAGCTTAAGTATCAGGGAAGCGATTGCAGACTCCGCTCAGGCCAATGATACTCAGGCTTTAGCGGGACAAGCTGAAATCCAACCGGTAACCATAGGAGATGCCCTAGGAAAGGCTTTCCACTTGGAAAACCAAGTAGAGTAAGCTCTTATACGGGTGTTGTTAAATCGAGGTATTATTGACTTCCTGTTCTACGGCGCAGGAAGTCATTTTGGCAAAAACCAAGTTTCTCTATTAAAGAAAGGGGATTTTAATGGCTAAGCGAAAACTAGATCTGCCGATTGATTTCCCCATATTATTCTTAACCCTGGCACTTTTAGCTTTCGGATTAATTATGATTCTTAGCGCGGGTGCTGTAAGAGGATTTAACGCCACGGACAATTCGTACTTTTATGTTACTCAACAATTAAAGTGGGCGATTGTAGGTTCTTTTTTCGCGCTGGTAGCCATGATAATCCCTTATACTTTTTTGCGGCGGCTTGCCGGATTAGGCGTCATCATAAGTATGATCTTACTGGTTGCAATCATCTTTACTGATGCTGGGATCCAAGCGGGTGGTTCAGCCCGGTGGATTAAAATTTTGGGATTTACAGTTCAACCTTCAGAAGTTGCTAAACTTGCCTTGGTGCTTTTTTATGCCCATATTTTAGATCGCTATCCAATTAAGCGGGGCCAAGATTGGCGTATCCCCTTAGGTATCCTCATACCGATTACCCTTCTTGTTTTGGCCCTTGTCTATAAACAACCAGATTTAGGGACAACGATGGTCTTAGCACTAACCTGTACCGTCATGCTGTTACAGACGGAACTGCCGACATTTTGGTTTGCTGCTGCTGTACCGACGCTTGGCGTACCGCTCTTATATATGATTTACAATACAGAATACCAATGGAACCGAATTTTGGTCTGGCTAGACCCCTGGAAAGATGCTATGTATTTAGGATATCAGATTACGAATGCTGAGATTGCCTTCGGCTCGGGCGGTCTGTTCGGCGTTGGTTTGGGACGAAGTCTGCAAAAATATGGCTTCCTGCCTGAAAACCATACAGATATGATCTTTGCCATTGTAGGAGAAGAACTGGGCTTAATCGGTACTGTATTTTTACTATTCCTCTTTATTGCGTTGTATGCACGAGCTTATCATGTCATTAGTGGATGCCCAGATCGCTTCGGACGGTTATTGGGCTTTGGATTGATATCCACGTTAGCTATTCAGACGACTGTCAACTTATCGGTGGTTACCGGAGTACTCCCAGTAACAGGGATTACCCTACCTCTGATCTCTTATGGCGGGAACTCACTGGTCATCACGCTGGTCAAACTCGGTCTAATCTTGAATATAACTCGATATCGAAAGAAGATACCCAAGCTTATGATGGTCAAGAGCCCACCCAAACATCGCGGTGTAAACTCCTTCTAAACGGGGATAATAGGAGAAATATCCGTCGTAAGGTGGGAGTTATGTGTTATTTCCCTATGGAGAATGGGTAATTCTATTCTTAACCCTTGAAACTCGGGTAGAAAAAAGAGCTTCTCGGCATTTTTTTCTTGGGTTGACAATGGCCTGGATCATTGGAAAATGGTTGGAATTCATCCTTCCCGCCTCGATGCCCTGGAATTGGAACTTTGCACGTCTGATGGTTATCTTAGTCTTTTGGGTATGGGCGCTGCAGCGGACTGAGCGACGGATTCTGCCTCTTATAGTTACCAGCCTAGTAGTCTGCCTAGAAACCTTATTTCAAGTCAATGAACCAGGGGTTTTGCCTTATGGATCAGGCATTTTCTCGTTAATACTAGTTATAGTCGCTTGGCTGAGTGCAAAATCCTTTTGGGGAACGGCAGCCGCCTTAGCAGGAAGCTTACTCATAAATCAAGCCTTTGTGCGTTTTACTTATGATGGTATCGTCAGACATGCCGACTTACCCGACGAATTTGTTTGGAATTTTGGTGTCTGGTTCTTCGTGCTTTGGGCTGGTTTACGTCTGGGTTGGCAGTCTTATGTTGAACGGAAACTGAAAAAGGCGACCGCTGATAAATTGTCTACAAGCAGTGTCAGTGCTTACGAACCTCGGGAGGAGCATTAACTTCAGTAGCAGGCGGGTTTGATATGTAGTATACTTGTAAACGATTGAGGCTGTAAAGAAAACTTGGCTGGCGCCAAGCCTTGGCGAAGGCGGCCGCCTTAGTTGCACTTATGCTTCAGAAAGTATACAACGAAGTTATACTTTCTGATTAGTAGGAAATAGGCCCTGATCTGAATTGTCAGGAGGATGAATAGTTTGTCGAACGGGCTTGTGGTCACAGCCGTCCATACAGGTAGTATTGCTGAAGAAATGGAGATTGAAGTCGGGGACCGTGTTCTTGAAGTCAACGAAGAAAAACTGAACGATCTTATTGACTTTCAGTTTGGCATATCCGAGGACGAGTTCATCCTGCTTATCGAGAAGAAGAACGGTGAGCAGTGGGAGGTCGAGATTGAGAAAGCTCCAGGAGAATTCCTAGGTCTCCAAGTGGAAATGAGTTCTGAAGGGCTGAAAACTTGTCGCAATAATTGCACATTTTGTTTTGTGGCTCAAATGCCAAAAGGAATGAGGTCGTCGCTTTACGATAAAGACGATGATTACCGCTTATCTCTAACTCAAGGAAGCTTTATTACTCTTTCAAATTTGAGTGAGGAAGAAATTGAGAGGATCATTGCCCTTCATCTCAGCCCGCTTTATGTTTCCGTCCACGCTTGGAACCCGGAAGTACGTACACGTATGATGAGAAACCCTCAGGCCGGAAAGTTGCCAGAGCAAATCAAACGCTTTGCTGAAGCCGGAATTGCTGTCCATGCTCAAGTGGTGGTGGTTCCGGATCATAACGATGGTGACGTTTTGGCTGAAACTATCGGACAGCTAGGGGGACTTTATCCAGCTATACAGTCCATCGCTGTGGTTCCAGTGGGGTTAACCCGCTACCGTGAACACCTTACAAGCTTGCGTGGATTCACTTCGGCTGAGGCTGGTCAGATTGTGTTAGAAGCGGAGTTGTGGCAAAAGAAATTCCTTTCCTTGACGGGCCGGCATCTTGTCTATTATGCAGATGAATTTTATGTTTTGGCTGGTCGGGAATTTCCGAATTTTGCTGTTTATGATGATTTTCCACAACTTGAAAACGGTGTGGGGATGGCCCGTAAATTTATAACTGAGCTGGAATCGGTTTGGGAGCTTTTACCGAATCAGTTAGCCGAACGCCATATCCATCTTATAACGGGGACCTCTGCTCAGGGCTTTTTTGAATTATGGAGTCAGCGCTTAATGGCTCGAATCAAGGGTTTGAAGTTATCAGTACATGGGATACGCAATGACTTTTTTGGAACAACTGTGACGGCTGCGGGATTATTAACGGCCCAAGATATCGCCCATCAATTGGAGGATTTATCAGGGGAAGATTTTTTTATCCCTCGTGTAATGCTCAAGGCTGATGAAGATCTCTTTCTGGATGATCATGATGTTAAGTGGTTAGAAGAAAAGGTCAATGGCAAGGCTAGTATTGTTGAAAATCATGGCGTAGTATTCTTAGAACATCTAATTGGGGATTCTTTGGAGGTGGGACGATTTGAGTAAACCTGTAGTAGCTATTGTCGGACGGCCGAATGTCGGAAAGTCTACCTTATTTAACCGCATTACGGGCGGTCTTGTGGCCATTGTTGAAAATATGCCTGGAGTGACAAGAGATCGACTGTATCGAGATGCAGAATGGCTGGGACGGAAATTTGCCTTAATTGATACTGGGGGAATAGAATTTAAGGATGAGGGGACACCCATCCCGGCCCAGATGCGCAGACAGGCGGAAATTGCCATGGAAGAAGCGGATGTCATTATTTTTGTCGTAGATGCTCAGATATCGACGACCCCAGATGATGATATGATTGCTAGAACACTACGTCGGTCGGGAAAGCCTGTCTTGCTGGCAGCGAATAAAGTAGAAAACTTCGAAAAGATAGAAGGGCAACTCTATGACTTTTTAAGCTTAGGGTTAGGGGATGCAATCCCTATTTCTGCTGTACATGGTATGAATACCGGGGATTTACTCGATATGGTCATAGCTAATTTCCCGGAGAATGATGAAGACGAGTATGACCCCGATGTTATAAGAATTTCTGTGATCGGACGTCCGAACGTTGGGAAATCGTCCTTGGTCAATACGATGCTAGGCAAAAACAGAGTTATTGTCAGTAACATACCAGGAACAACCCGGGATGCCATTGATACGCCGTTTGAACAAGATGGGAAGCATTACGTCCTAATTGATACGGCAGGGATGCGCCGTAAATCTCGTATTGATGAGCTAACAGAGCAATATAGTGTTGTGCGATCTCTTCGGGCAGTCGATCGCTCTGACGTGATTCTTATGCTTATCGATGCAGTCGATGGTGTTACAGAACAGGACAAAAAGATTGCTGGGTATGCACATGAAGCAGGTAAAGCAATTATTTTAGTGGTCAACAAATGGGATCTCGTGGAAAAAGATGAGAAGACCATAAATAAATTTGAAAAGACAATTCGCGAAGAATTAGGCTTTATGCAGTATGCACCAACCATGTTCATTTCCGCCTTAACAGGACAAAGGGTTAATAAAATCTTGGACCTTGTGGATTTCGTAGTCGAACAAAATTCTACTCGCGTGACAACGGCAACCTTGAATACCTTGCTGAGAGAGTGGGTTCATCTCAATCCCCCTCCCTCCGATAAAGGAAGGCGCTTAAAAGTAAGATACCTTACTCAAGTAGGAGTAAAGCCGCCCACGTTTGTGTTCTTTGTGAATGATCCAGAATTGATGCATTTTTCTTATAAACGATATTTAGAGAATCAGATGCGAAAACATTTCGGGTTCGAGGGTACTCCGATCCGAATTGTCGTTCGACAAAAAGATGAAGAGAAAGAGAAGGATTAAACCATGCCACGCTACCTAATTTTTATCTTAGCGTATAGCTTGGGAGCCATACCTTTTGCCTATTTAGCAGGCCAACTCAAAGGGATAGACGTACGTCGGCATGGCAGCGGGAATATCGGCACGACGAACGCCTTTCGCCTTTTGGGGGTTAAACTGGGCATTTTAGTGCTGCTCGGAGATTTTTTAAAAGGGGCCTTGGCTGCTTTCCTTGGTTATTGGGCCTACGGACCATGGGGAGGAATAATTGGTGGGTTTCTAGTGATGACAGCTCATAGCTGGAATCCCTTATTCAAGTTCCGCCCTAGTGGCAAAGGAGTCGCCGCAGGATTTGGAATTATTACAGTCCTTATGCCCAAAGTCATGTTTGTGGCGATTGCACTTTTCTTGTTAGTCGTGGTCATTACACGTTTTGTATCGATGGGTTCCGTTAGCGGTGCTCTTGCGGTCGCTATCACTGTTTTTGTTTTTCAGGAACCGTTTGCGTATCGAGTTTTTGGCTTGGTTGCCGCTTCAGCTGTGATCTACCTTCACCGGAGTAATATTAAACGAGTCATCAATGGAACAGAACATCGATTTGGAGACAAATAATCGAGGCACGAGGCACGATGCACGATGCACGAAAGACCAAGGACCAAGTCCTAAGTTTGAGGTCGGAAGCCAGAGGCACGAAGTCCGAAACGGAAGTCCGAAGTTCATGGTCCGAGGCATGATGCATGATGCATGATGCATGATGTACGAAAGTCCGAAGTAGAGATCCGAAGAAGAAGTTTGAGTTAGAGGCCGTGCCTCGTGCATCGAGCATCGAAGTAAGGGGGGATATGGGTATGCCGAATATAGCGGTTTATGGTGCAGGGAGTTGGGGATGTGCTTTAGCTGTGCTCATGGCGAATGCTGGGCATCAGGTTGCCCTTATCGGACGTAATCCTGATGAAATGAAACGTTTGACGAAGCAACGAGAAAATGTACGTTATTTGCCAGGTGTTAGTTTACCGTCCCAACTTCTGCCAACCACCGATCTCAGGCAATTAGATGCTGATTTGGTCGTGTTCAGCGTGCCTTCCCATAGTGTCAGAGAAGCTGCCCGATTTGTAAAGCCTTACCTAAGGCAAGGTTGTATCGTAGTCAATACTGCGAAAGGTTTAGAGGATAAAACACATCTCCGCCTTTCGGAAGTCTTGAAAGAGGAGCTTCCACACAATCCGATTGCTGTCTTGTCCGGTCCCAGCCATGCCGAAGAGGTAGCCAGAGATATGCCGACCACTGTCGTAGTGGGTTCGGATGTCAAGACTGCCGAGACGGTCCAAGACATGATGATGACCTCGAAATTTAGAATTTATACCAATCCCGATGTTATAGGGGTAGAATTGGGTGGAGCCTTAAAAAATATCATTGCTCTGTGTACTGGTATTGCCGAGGGGTTAGGTTTCGGCGACAACACCAAAGCTGCTCTGATGACTCGAGGATTAGCAGAAATTGCCCGTTTGGGCGTAGCGCTAGGAGGGCATCCGTTAACCTTTGCTGGATTATCTGGCGTAGGCGACCTGATTGTGACCTGTACCAGCCTGCATAGCCGTAATCGGAGGGCAGGTGTCGCTCTTGGGCAGGGTAAACCTTTAGAAACGGTCCTTAAAGACGTAGGAATGGTGGTTGAAGGGGTTAGAGCGGCCCGTGTAGCCTATGAGCTTAGTATTGAGAAAAATGTCTCAATGCCTATCACAGAACAAGCCTACAAAGTACTCTTCGAAGGAGCCGATCCCCAAGAGGCGGTAGTCGATTTAATGTCACGTGGGAAACGCCATGAACTTGAAGAAGTTGTGGAGATGAGTTGGTTAAGATAGTATACATATTTTAAGCTTGAGTTTCATAAACGTAGAAGAGGTTCTTTAAAAGCCTTTTCTGCGTTTTTTGTTGTATAGTCATATTTGCCCAAAAGTGCCAATATACTTATACTGCTTAATGTGCTAGTCCGGTTATTGGGAATCCACGGGTTACAGGGAGGTGGAAGGGGAGATAAGGTGGAGGCCCTTCCCCAAATTTTGGGACAGCACTCAAAAGGGAGGGAAATTAAATGGAAAAAGTAGACATTTTCAGGGATATCGCTGAACGCACAGGGGGCGATATCTACCTCGGTGTCGTCGGGCCAGTCCGTACAGGAAAGTCCACCTTTATCAAACGGTTCATGGACCTCCTCGTCCTGCCCAACATCCTAGATGCATTTGAACGAGAACGGGCCAAAGATGAGCTTCCACAAAGTGGGACAGGGAGAACGATCACGACGACTGAACCCAAGTTTATCCCATCGGAATCCGTAGAAATCGTTCTCAAAGACTCAATTCACATGAATGTTCGTTTGGTCGACTGTGTAGGCTACAGTGTAGAGGGTGCTTTAGGGTACGAGGCTGAAGACGGTGAAGAACCACGAATGATGAAAACATCCTGGAGTGACGAGCCTATGTCATTTCAAGATGCAGCAGAAATGGGCACCCGTAAAGTGATTACTGACCATGCAACGATTGGCATTGTAGTCACAACCGATGGATCTATTACGGATATTCCACGGGATGCTTATCTAGACGCTGAAGAGCGTGTCATTACCGAACTCCGGCAACTGGGGAAACCATTTGTGGTGGTCTTGAATACGACTCGTCCTTATGCCGATAACACACAAGAGTTGAGCCGTTCTCTCGAAGAGAGATATGGAATACCTGTTATTGCCATGAATTGTCTAGAAATGACTCAGGACGATATTACGCAAATTCTCGAAGAAGTATTATATGAGTTCCCCGTTGCCGAGGTTAATATCGATCTTCCAAAATGGGTTGAGGAACTGGATCCTATTCATCCAGTTCGGGCGGCTTTTGAAGAAACGGTTCGCAAGGCCATTGACGGCGTTCGGCGCTTGAGAGATATCGATCAGGCCTTAGATGCTTTAGTGGAATGCCAATATGCCCAAGATGTCCTGCTTAAAGAGATGAACTTAGGCAGCGGAATCGCAAATGTGGAAATCACCGCGATCGATGGACTTTTTAAAACCGTCCTGCAAGATTTTACGGGGATTGAAATTGAAGGAGATCATTCCTTGCTGCGTTTAGTCTTAGATTATAGCAAAGGCAAGAAAGAATGGGATAAACTGTCCGCGGCTATTGAAGAAGTTCGTCTCAACGGTTATGGTGTGGTCACTCCTCAACTGGAAGAAATGTTCCTAGAGGAACCAGAACTTGTCAAGCAAGGGGGACATTATGGAATCAAGCTCAAGGCTAGCGCTCCATCCCTGCACATTATTAGAGCGGATGTAACGACAGAAATTACCCCTTTGATTGGAACAGAACGGCAAGCCGAAGAACTGGTCAAGTATATGTTGGATGAGTTTGAAAGCGATCCGAAGAAGGTCTGGGAATCGAATATCTTCGGCAAATCATTGCATGATTTGGTTCGTGAAGGTATCCAAAATAAGCTTTATAAAATGCCGGAAAATGCTCAACATAAACTGCAAGATACCCTGCAACGGATTGTCAACGATGGCAGCGGAGGACTTATCTGCATCATTATCTAGCGGATAAAACGAAGAAAAATTCCTAAGTATAGTTAGCGGACGTTGGAACGCAGCTCGTGCGGCATCCGACGTTCTTTTTCTGTGCAAAATATTACCATGGAGCACAAGACTAACACCTAAGATATTTCTTGCACAAATGCATAAATACTATTGAAATATTCTAACAAATGATATATTGTAAGAACAGAGAGACATTAGATATGCAAGATTGCAAAGGGGTTCGTCACGGAGAACTAGGTGAACAGCCACGTAAATTCAGTAAAATAGCAACATATGAGAACTGTAATGATTATTATTGTGCCAATATTAACCTGTCAGTTCGAAGATTAATGCAGGTATGCAAAGGATGGTAACTATGCATTTTTGCATAGTTGATTAATCTTGGCGAGGTTGTAGAGGAAAATCGCTAATGAGGGAGGTGAATCACATGTAAAACTTACTTGCTCCATTGAAAGGAAATGCATGGAAGATGGAGACGCCTGTTTTGCATTGATTGCGGTACTCATTAGCCTAGGGGCAAATCTATAATCAAGGATGAGGATGAGAAGGAGGATATTAATCATGGATAGAAAGCAAACGGCATTGCGACCTTACTTCGAAAAGATGCCTGATATTGGGAAACCTTTAAGTGCAGGGGAAATAAAACGTACGGAAGACAACATAAAATTTCTTCAAGAACAAGAGGAAATAATTTCTAAAGCCATCGAAACAGTAAAAAATGCGGGTACTCCCGCTGAGAAAATCCGAGCAAGAGGTCAGATGACCGTTTGGGATAGGCTGGATTATCTGGTTGATGCCGGAAGTTGGTGTCCTTTACATACACTTTATAATCCAAATGACAATGAAGAAGGATGCACTGGTGTCGTAGACGGATTAGGTAAAATAGATGGAAAATGGGCAGTGATTATTGCTTTCGATAATAAGGTCATGGCAGGAGCTTGGATTTCTGGCCAAGCTGAGAATATATTAAGGGTCACTGACTTAGCCAAAAGGCTCAATATTCCTTTAGTTTGGCTCACTAATTGTAGTGGGGTTAAATTAATGGAGCAAGAAAACGTCTACGCCGATCGGCGGGGAAGTGGTACTACCTTCTTTAGACATGCAGAGCTGAATCGGCTTGGAATTCCGATCCTAAATGGTATTTATGGAACCAATCCGGCTGGTGGAGGCTATCAAGGAATCAGTCCTACGATTCTTATAGCTCATAAGGATGCCAATATTGCAGTGGGAGGAGCCGGGATTGTTGGAGGGATGAATCCAAAGGGTTTTTTTGACTTGGAAGCAGCCCAAGACTTAATCAATGCCACCAAAGGATTTAAGGAAAAGGCACCGGGTCG
Source organism: Desulfosporosinus burensis (assembly GCF_054657535.1). Taxonomy (NCBI): domain Bacteria; kingdom Bacillati; phylum Bacillota; class Clostridia; order Eubacteriales; family Desulfitobacteriaceae; genus Desulfosporosinus; species Desulfosporosinus burensis. The sequence continues at coordinate 62,118 of NZ_BAAHYN010000010.1, read as the reverse complement.
GGTGGAAACTCATTTTGATCAAACTGCCTATTTTAGAGAAGTATATGATAGCGAAGTTGGCGTCTTAGATGGTATTAAAGAGTATATGAGTGGTATGCCGGCCTTTGATCCCAAAGTATTTCGCGTGGCTGAGCCAGCAGAACCCAAGTTTCCTCTTCTGGATCTGAATAGAATTATTGCTGCAAATCAAAAAAGACCCTATGATGCTACTCAAGTATTGGCCCGGCTTACGGATAATAGCGAATTCATGGAGTATAGGCCGGATTATGGACCGGAGGTCTTTACTGGTATAGCTAAAATCGACGGTTTCCCAGTCGGAGTAATCGGCAACAGACAAGGAATAATACCTAAATATCCAGAGTACGCAGAAGGAACCTATGTTGGCGTAGGCGGTAAACACTACCGTCAGGGACTCATCAAACAATGTGAATTCGTGACCCTGTGCGGTCGGGATAATTTGCCAATCATCTGGCTGCAAGATACAACGGGTATCGATGTAGGAGATATTGCGGAAGAGGCTGAATTGCTCGCAATTGGTCAGAGCTTGATATACTCCATTGAAAAAACAGATATCGCCATGATGTGCATCGTCTTAAGAAAAGGAACGGCTGCAGCTCATTATATTATGGGAGGTCCCCAAGCTAATGAAAATAATGCCATTACATTGGGAACTCCATTGACAGAAATTTATGTGATGCACGGGGAAACCGCTGCTGCTGCTTCCTATGCTAGAAGACTGGTCAAAGAACAAGAAGCTGGTAACGATTTAGGAGCAACCATTGACAAGATGAACCAAATGATTAAAGATTACGAAGCGAAATCAAGACCAGTGTACTGTGCCCAACGAGGGTTTGTGGATGAGATTGTTACTCTCCCAGATTTAAGAAAATATTGTGTGGCTTTTGCAGGAGCAAATTATCAAAACCCTAAGTCGATCACACCAATCCATCAAATGATCCTACCTAGGTCGATCAAAGGATAAAGAGGCAAGATTCTTACCCTCTGGGGTGTTTACCTATCCTAATGGGGTTGTCTCCTGTTTAAGTGTACATTTCCAGGGAAATCAAGAAATGAAATAGTAAGGAGATGTGAATAATGGGAAGGGAATGCTTGAAGTTCCGGATAGCCCCTCAAGAAGATAAGGATAACCATTTGCTTTATCAGAAAGACGGTTTTTTAGCCAGGATCATCCTGAACAGACCGGAGAAGAATAATGCCTTTTCTTTGCCGATGATTCGGAAGTGGGCAGAGGCACTAAAAGACGCACAAGAGGATCAAAACATAAGGGTTATCGTGGTGACTGCCATGGGTAAGGCCTTTTCCACCGGCGGGGATATCGATGCCATGCTTAATGGAAAAGGATTTGTCGGATGTGATGAACGAGGTGAGTCGTGGGGCGATAATGCCATCGACCGTAAACGGGCTTTGACAAGCCATATCCATAAAATTGCTTTGACACTAGACCTGATGGATAAACCAGTCATTTGTGGTATTAACGGAATGGCCATAGGAGCAGGCCTTGATATGGCATTGATGTGCGATATCAGGGTAGTGGCAGATGATGCGCAGCTTTCTGCCAGTTACGTGAAGGCAGGCCTTGTACCAGGAGATGGTGGTGCTTTTTATTTGCCTCGTTTAGTTGGAGTTGCCAAGGCTTTAGAAATCTTATGGACTGGGGATTTCATCTCAGCCTACGAAGCAGAAAAAATGGGTATGGTCAACAAGGTTGTCCCCGCGTTAGAGCTAGAACAAGCCACCTTAGAGATGGCTAGAAAAATAGCCGATTCCCCTCCAGTGTGTGTGCAAATGATTAAGCGGGCAGTTTATTCAGCTCAACGCACTAACGATTTGCGGACAGCGTTAGATTTGATTTCTTCCCAAATGGCTATTGTTTCTGAAATGTCCGACCACAGGGAAGGGTTGGCTGCCCTTAAAGAAAAGCGTAAACCTATTTTTACTGGCCATTAATTATTTAGAGAAGGAGAAGGGAAAATGGATTTTGCATTAACTGAAGAGCAAAGAATGATTCAAGAGATGGCTCGTGATTTTGCTGAAAAAGAAATTGCACCGTTTGTAGAGGAAGACGAAGATAATCATTACTATCGCAGAGAGATCCTTACTAAAATGGGTGAGTTGGGCCTGCTAGGGTGGAGCATTCCTGAAGAGTATGGCGGTAATGGCATGGGCTGGATGGAAGCTGTCGTAGCTTTATATGAAATAGCCAAGGTTCATACTTCCTGGAGGCTAAGTATCAGCGGCAACGTTTGGGGACCAGCAATGACCATTAATGAATGGGGTACTGAGGAACAAAAGCAAAAGTATATACCTCGTCTGGTAAGTGGCGAAGCGGTCGGGAGCTTTGCGATAACCGAGGCCAACACGGGATCTGATGTGGCTAGCATGAAAACTTTTGCGGTAGATAAGGGTGACCACTGGTTGGTGAATGGCTCCAAAATGTGGATATCGGGCGGACACACTTGCGATATTGGACTTCTCTATGCGGTCACTGAAAAAGGAGCAGGAACGAAGGGCTTATCCTGCTTTATAGTGGACTATAATAATACCCCTGGTATTACAAGAATCCCCATTCTCAAGAAAGTGGGCATGTGGCCTGCTCCGACTTCTGAACTAGTGTTTGAAAACGCTGTGATTCCGAAGGAAAACCTTTTAGGTCCTCTTAATAAGGGTTTCCTGATTTGTATGTGGATGTTAAATAACACACGCATGGGTTGTGCTACTGGTTCGGCAGCGCTTTCGGCAGCCTGCTTAGAGGGTGCAGTTCAATATGCCAATGAGCGTACCCAGTTTGGCAAACAAATTGGAAAATATCAAATGATCCAGCAGCAGATTGCCGAAATGAAACTAGAAGATGAAGCAGCCAAATACCTCGTCTATCGAGCTGCATGGCTCAAAGAGAACAAATTGCCAAACCAACAAGCGACTTCGATGGCTAAGCTATTCGGTTGTAATGCAGCAGTTCATGGTGCAAACATGGCCATGAAGATCTATGGTTCATATGGTTATTCAACCGAATACCCATGCGGTCGATGGCTCCGCGATGCCAAGCAGTTTGAAACTCTTGAAGGAACATCCAACATTCATATGCAGATTATTGCCAGCATTGAACTTGGTTACCAGCCGAATAGGTAGTAGTTGGGAGGAAAACAGTTTGTTACGTGTAGGGCAAGTGATGTCACGACTTTCCGTATGTCTTTATAACTATCATACTATCGGGGACGCACTGACTTTGATGATGGAAAAAAAGGTGACTGGCTTGCCTTTACTCAACGAACAAGGTCATCTACTGGGCATGGTCACCCAAGACCAGGTTAACCAAAAGGGCTTAGAAAACTTTGCAGCGAAAAATAAGGCTGCTGACTATCTAACGACTCGTTTCGTACCCTTAAACGAAGAGACATTATTAGAAGATGTTTGGAATTTACCCTTCGATATCTACCCTGTGTTTAATAACCAGGAAGAAATTACGGGCGTAGTATCTAAATTTTCCTTATTACAGTCCTATTTTCAAGAGGTCCAAGCACGAAGTCGTGAACTGGAGGCTGTCTTTGACTCGGCACATAATGGAATCCTAGCGATCAATAAACAGGGGATAATTACATCCCTTAACCCAGCAGCCGAAAAACCAACTCGTTCAACCAAAGAGGAAGCAGTAGGACGCTTTTTGACGGATGTTATTATTCCTACAGGTCTACTCGAAGTTGTTCGTAGCGGAATACCTGAATTCGGTAAAAAGTTTCAAGTGGGTCGAAGACAGTATATTTCTAATCGGACACCGATTATTAAAGATGGAGAGGTTGTAGGGGCAGTAGGGGTTTTCCAAGATGTTTCCGAGATCGAAAAGGTTTTACAAGAACTGCAAAGCGTAAAACAACTTAACGAGGAACTCCAGACAATTGTAGCCTCTTCTTATGATGGGTTAATTATTTGTGATGGTCAGGGCGAAATTCTACGTTGCAATCCTGCTGTGGGGAGGATTTTAGACGTTTCATGGGAAGATTTGGTGGGCAGACAATTTAAGGATTTTGTAGATAAGGGTGTCTTTCGAAAAAACATAGTATTTTTAGTTAAGAAACAGGGCAGTCTGGTTAGCATCTTGGAAGGGCCTTATGCTGAGCATTCCTTAGTGATCACAGGCAACCCCGTCTATGATGAAGAAGGGGAGATTGCCAAAATTGTGATTAACATCAGAGATATGAGAGAGATCGTACTCTTGCAAGAAGCACTTGAGGAAAGCAAACAGCTTTCCGAAAAATATCAGTCAGAGATAGCTCAGATGAGAAATAGTCAGGAAATGGGTGCTGATTTGAGATCGCGTTCCGTCATCATGAACAATGTCTTGGATCTGGCATTTAGGGTAAGTCAAGTTGATTCACCCGTTGTATTAGTCGGAGAACAAGGGGTAGGCAAAGAGGAAATTGCCAAATCAATTCATTCTCAGAGTAAACGAAGTAAAGGGGCTTTTTATAAACTAAATTGCGCTTCACTTCCAGCTCAACTTTTAGAAATTGAGCTATTTGGACAAGAAATATCCAAAGGGAACGGAAATAAAGGGAAAATGGGAGTTTTAGAGTTAGCTAATCAAGGGAGTGTTTACCTAGAGGATATAGGTAAGATGTCCCTAAACTTACAAGGACGCTTGCTACGAGTGCTTCAGGATAAAAAGCTCCAGGCAACGAGTGAAAAAGAAGCAATTTTCATCGATACTAGGATTATGGCAGGTACAGATAGACCTTTAAAAGAGTTAGTTGAGAAAGGTCTCTTCCGCTCAGACCTCTTCTTTAGCCTCAATGTCGTACCGATTAAAGTTCCGGCCCTCAGAGAACGGAAAGAGGATATTATACCCCTAGTTCTTTTTTACCTAGAGCAAAACAATAAGCGTCATGGGTTTGAGAAGGCTCTTTCTCCGGAAGCTGTTCAGTTGTTGTTGGATTATCCTTGGTTTGGTAATGTTCGGGAGATGGTGAACGTACTCGAGAGGCTGGTAGTGACAGCAACTCAAAAGGTTATTTCTGCCAAAGAAGTCGATGTCGTACTTTATGAAAAGGAACAGAGCCCTCTTAAGACAGTCACAGTGACTGGAGTGGTTCCCATGAAGGAAGCCGTCGATGATTTAGAACTACAACTTGTCACCTTAGCTATGAAACTGCACGGAACCACAGTTAAAGCTGCTCAGGCGTTAGGGGTTAATCAGTCCACAGTAGTGCGGAAGTTGAAGAAATCGAAAGATGTCATTGGGGGTAACTGACCAGCGTATGGATTCCAGTGGCTAGCGAAAGGGCCAAATGATACCTTAATTGGTAGGAAAGGGAGGGGCTATATGTCATTACCACTAATTACTTTTATAACAGGAATATCTGGAGTTTTTATAGTTATGACGACCTTGCTAATATTTGTCAAATTGGGTTCTAAACTTGCAATTGCATTAGAGTCAAAAAAGGAAACTGAGAAACAGAGTTAATGATAAAGGAGGAGTATCGTAACGATGGAAATATTTCAAGGCATGTGGACCTCCATGGCATTTGATAACCTTTACTGGGGTAATTTCGTCATGTGGGCTATTGCGTTAACATTTATTTACTTAGCTATTAAGAAAGGTTTTGAACCCCTACTTTTATTACCAATAGCCTTTGGTATTCTCTTAGTTAATCTTCCCTCAGAAATCATGACGCCCGGGGAAGGGCTACTCTGGCGTTTCTACCACTATGGCGAAGAGTGGGCCATAATTCCTCCCCTTATCTTCTTGGGCATTGGAGCCATGACCGATTTTGGTCCGGTTATTGCTAATCCCAAGACTCTGCTCTTGGGTGCAGGTGCACAGGGCGGGGTATATGTTACCTTCTTTGGAGCTCTGGCTTTGGGCTTTAATATTGACCAAGCGGCTGTCATCGGAATTATTGGAGGTGCGGACGGCCCGACCACTATTTTCCTGGCCTCTAAACTAGCTCCGGAAATGATGGGTGTCTGCGCAGTGGCTGCCTACTCCTACATGGCTCTGGTACCGGTTATCCAACCACCGATAATGAAATTACTCACTACTGAAGCTCAGAGAAAGATTCGTATGAAATCCTTACGTAAGGTATCCAAACTAGAAAAAATATTCTTCCCCATTATTACCGTTATAATTATTACTCTGGTAGTACCAGATGCTGCAGCCTTGATGGGTATGTTCTGTTTCGGTAATCTACTGAGAGAATCAGGGGTGGTAGATCGTTTAAGTCTTACAGCTCAAAACGAATTGATGAATATAGTGACCATTTTCTTAGGAATTTCAGTAGGTGCCACTATGCCGGCAGAGGTGTTTTTAAGTGCTAAGGTTATTGGTGTATTTGCTCTGGGTTCCATAGCGTTTGCTGCTGCTACAGCCACTGGTATAGGATTGGCACACTTAATGAACCTGTTCCTAAAAGAAAAGATCAATCCATTAATTGGTGCTGCAGGTGTTTCCGCTGTTCCTATGGCAGCTAGAGTAGCTCATAAAGTCGGTTCGGAAGCAGATAAGAAGAACTATCTCTTAATGCACGCCATGGGACCTAACGTAGCTGGTGTTATAGGTACTGCCGTGGCAGCAGGTATGTTTATTAGCGTTTTGAAGTAACTAATAGTTTGTTCCTGAAGTTAAGGTGATTATCCAAAAAATTACCCAATATTTGTTTAACTTAGACGAAGTTACTGCGAACTGATCAGTAGCAAATATGGGCAAAGAGTAGACTGGCTCAGAGGATTAATCCTTTAACTTTAGTATAAAAAGAAAAGATTTTAGTTTAAAGGAGGAAATTTAAATGGCTAACATTGAATGTCCAATGTCAGGTAAAGTTTGGAAAATTCTCGTTCAGGTTGGAGACACTATTGCTGAAGACGATGAAGTCATTATTCTCGAAGCCATGAAAATGGAAAATCCTATCTATGCACCTGAAGGTGGCATAGTCAAAGAAATCAAAGTCATTGTAGGTCAGCAAGTTGCGGAAGATGATGTTCTAGTTGTTCTAGAATAGTTCTTGGAGTTGATGGCAGAAAGCTTTGGAAGTTTAATTAAGATTCAACTTCCAAAGCTGCTATTAAGGTTAGTATTTAAAAATAAGCGAGCTGTTAATATCAGCCCGCTTTATTTATAAATCTTAATTTCAATTGCAGGAATAACAATTTATTAATTATGCTGATTTAGACCACTGTCTCTTCATAGTTTTAGACGGGATTTCTGCCAAAAAGGAGTTGTTTAGGATGTATCAAGTCACAAACAAAGAAGTAAATTGTAGAGCCTGTGGTAAGACTGTCTTAGAGAATTCTTATCATTGTCCACACTGTGGTGTAGGAGCTCCAGGAATTTATAGTAGATGTCCCAAATGTAAAACGGAGAATTATGTCTATCATAAATATGGGTATGCGATTATTCGAGCGCTATTAGCCACCTGTGTTTGCGGCCCACTCGGTCCTGTCTTTGGTTTTATAGGCTACAAAAGAACAGAATGTATCTGCTTGTCTTGTAATCAAGGATGGTTTCCGTTTCAGAAAGATGAACAGCTCGGTCCCTTTAACACGTTTGTTGGTGAAGAAGGCAAAATGAGTAGACGATTTAAGAAAATACCCACTAACACCTCTGCGCTCAATCGTGGAACGCAAAGTAACGGTTTTGGTTGTGTCAAAATGACATTTGAAGATGTCAAAACTAATTCTGCCAATGTCTGATAATCGATATCAATAATATAAATTTAGATTTTCTTATATAAAATGGCAAATCTCCTCGAAATTCTTCTGCTTGATAGTCTTGAATAGGTAGGTGGGGCTCTGTCGAAGTCGTGCGTGGGATGTTTGTAGCTTCTAGGATATTTTAATTAACATAGGCATTTATACAAGTAGTTGTGCTTAATGATTTTTATAAACCATCTCAAGTATAAGCAGGATTGAGGTAATATCGTGGAGATTAAAGAGAGCCTAGATGGAGAGAGTTCCTTGCCACATAAGCATGTTAGCTTGCTCGGAAAGAATATATACATCTATCGCAAAGTATCTTCAACCAACAATGTTGCTCAGTTTATGGCACTATCCGGAGCTCCGGAGGGAACCATAGTTATGAGTATGTCTCAGACATCCGGGATGGGGAGGCTGAAACGTCAATGGGCGTGTCCACCGGGTAAAGGGATCTTAATGTCTCTGGTTTTGAGACCTGAAATTAAGGTCCAGTTTGTTCCTCAACTAACACTATTATGCGCAGTTGTAGTTGCCGAAACCATTAAAAAAGTGACTGGATGTGAGGCAGGAATAAAATGGCCTAATGACATTGTCATAAGTGGCAAAAAGGTATGTGGTATACTCGCTCATAGTAATTTTTCCAAACGTGGTTCAGAGTACGTAATTATGGGCGTTGGGATCAATATTAATCAAACTATAAATCAACTCCCCCCTGATTGCAGGGAAACCAGTACTTCGCTAAGGTTAGAATTGGGTCAAAATGTTTCTCGTGTTAGGGCACTCAAGCAGTTTATTATTACTTGGGATGAACATTTTCAGGGTTTTTTAAAAGGTGGGCATCCATATCTCCGTACGAAGTGGATTGAAAATAACGTAACTTTAGGACGAAATGTTACTATTAATAAAGAGATAAATCCTATCAATGGATTAGCAGTAGATATTAGCGAAAGAGGTGGGCTTATTGTGAGTTTATCTGATGGAACATTAAAGGAATTTTTAGCTGAAGATTTGAGTTTGGGTAGAACTCATTATGGTAGCCACTAATTTTCTAAATCCATGAGAACACTCATTGACGCTAATGTTTAGTAAATTTCCCCAAAATTACTATTACACTTATTCAAGTGTGATAAAATAAAGGTAGCGAAAATTATCACACAAGAAGAAGGGTGTAAACCTAGCAGCTTGAAATGGACATGTTTGTACCCCTTATGAGAGGAGGTGAAATCACTTGGAAAACGTAATTGCTCCGATAGATGCCAATGTATGGAAGATTAATGTGGCTGTTGGAGATGTAGTGGAGATTGACGATGAGGTAGTCATTCTTGAAGCTTTAAAAATGGAGACCCCTGTGTATGCTTCGGAAGATGGTACAGTCGTTAAGATTGAAGTCAAAGAAGGCGATAAGGTTAATGGAGGTCAAGTACTAGTTGTAATTGACTAAATACCCATTACCCATTACGCTGCTACCGAGTACATTTAGTTTTAGATTGTCTTTGCCCCAGTGAAAGTATGTTAGCCTAACAATAGTAGTGAATGCTGCTTTCAATTTTTTTGAATGATTTGACTTATAATTGTTTATTTAACGATATGAACTGGGGTTCTTGTTTAAGGCTTTCTCTATTTCAAGAAGAGGCAACGATCAAATTGACACCTTTGTCTTCATCTGCCCAGTACATCATTTTGTTAGTTAAAACCCGGGGTACAAACCTATGTATAAGAAAACCCTCTAATTAATTTTAGGGGGTTTTTAAGGTGAGTACACTTCTATAGAAGAGTACTATATTAGGGAGTTTCATAGACATTTGCCTATAATATGAAGAATTATTGGTAAATCAAAACGAAGATCCTTCTGTAAATGGGTTAGTAGCTTAGATATCATATCGAGAATCATTGACTATTAAGTAATATCTTGTAGTATAATATTAATATTGGTATGAATTATATCTTCGGGAAGAGTCATAAGTGCGGCATGAAGAGATAGGAGCGATTTGGTGGCTGGCAAGACAAATGATTTTTTGATCGTCAGCAAAAATATTTTGCCGGAAGCCATTTTAAAGACTGCAATGGCTAAAGAACTCCTTGTCAAAGGGGAAGTATTTACGATCAACGATGCCGTGGAACGGGTGGGGCTTAGTCGAAGTGCTTATTATAAATACAAGGATGGAGTATTTCCTTTTTACGAGGCTAGTAAGGAACGAATTATTACTATTTCCCTGATTCTAGAGAATAAAGCCGGAGTACTATCCCACGTCCTAAACTTTATTGCCTCGGTTAAAGGCAACGTCCTGACGATTAATCAAGGGATTCCCTTGCAAGGTGTGGCCAATGTTTCGATTTCTATTGAAACTGCCGGAATGGCCGATACTCCCGAGAATTTTTTGGCTGGGCTTGGAGAAATCACTGGGGTTAGAAAGATTGAAGTGATCGCTCAAACTTAGGGTTGCGATTTTTATGCAAATATGGTATCCTTTAAAAGCCGTCAAATGAGGGCATTGAATCGGGGCGTGGCTCAGCTTGGTAGAGCGCTACCTTGGGGTGGTAGAGGTCGCACGTTCAAATCGTGTCGCTCCGACCAGTAAATTCAATGGTCCTAGGGTTTTGAGTTAGGCATGAAAAAACGAAATGCCCAACAAATGCCCAACAAACCTTTTTAAACATAGTGACTCGTCTAATCGGAAGTTAGGCGGGTCTCTTTTTTTGTGTCTTTTTCTTTGTGCATTTGCCTAATGCTGTCATCTATCTCGATTTGCTTATCTAGTCCAAGATGCTGGTAAATAGATTTAAGAATTGCTATGTCATGTCCTAATCTTTGGGCTGCGTACTGATCTGGAATGCCACGAGCATATAACCAAGACGCGTGATAATGTCTGAGGTCATGAAACCTGATCACTGGGAGGTTATTGTCACGAATAAACTCAGCGAAATAACTAGAATAATTATCAGGGCGAATGTTAAATATTCTGTGATCACCTTCGTTTTTTGGTTGGTCTGGCTCGACAACCTTTACTTTTTTGATGGGCTCAATTTTACCAAACTTAGACTTTCTAAGTTGCTCCAATAGATTCATGAGATACTCAGGAACGGCGACAACCCTAATTCCGTTTTCTGACTTCGGGCGCTTGTCCTCGTACAGATTATCATCATTGATGCAATAACTCTCATCGACTCTTAGGGTACCTTTTTCCCAATCTAGGTCATTCCACTTGAGGGCGAACACTTCCCCACGTCTAAGTCCGCACCACGCGGCTATCAGAATGATTGGTTCATCCCTTGTCCCTTTCACTACGTCATGGATTTGTTGCATTTCCTTTTCTGTCAGGACCCGAGGGGTATACTTTTCTTCCAGTGGCAATTTAACGTCCCGCGCAGGGCTTTTCCCCTTCATGGCATCGTGGAGCATAACCTTTAAGGCTGACGTCATCCTTCGAACGCTTGACTGTGATAATGTTTTTAGCTTGAGGTTAATGAACTCCTTGATTTTAATCTCGTTAATCTTACCAAGTTTCAAGACACCAAAGAAAGGCTCGTAATGGTTTTTTAGATACGTTTTATACAGGGCATTGGTGCTGGGAGATAATCTCTCTTTGTTTAGTTCTAACCATTTTTCAATCCACACTGTAAGTTTTACGTTAGCAACGTTGACAAAAGTCTTATCTTCTATCTCCTGTTCAATTTCCCTGGCTGCAGCCTTGCATTCCCTCAGTCCAGGCTTAGTTACATACTGAAATAGCTGCTTGCCATCTGAGTCTCTGCCGACGAATATGGTGGCTTGATATGTCCCGTTGGGGCGTTTTTTAATGCTGGCCACTTTTACCTCACCTCCGAAATATAACGTACTGCTTTACCTAAAATACTAACCTCCTTCATGTCTTTTTTGGTATATATCATTTCGGGATAGTTTGGGTTCTCAGACCTTAGAATAACCATCCCGTTAATGTTGTAGAATCGCTTTAATGTTGCGTCTTGATTCGTTGTCCGATAAGATTAATGGATTTTATGCTATGAGTATTCCCGAAGCCGAAGCCATTGCCTTGTTTCTAGAGATACCGCCTAAGGAATTAGATAAATATTTTTTTAGCCCAATGTTGCGAAACTCATCAAAAGATGCTTAGTTTGTGAGAAAACGGGTTAATGAAAGTGAGGTGAACGTCATCGAAAAACGCATATGCCCAGTATGCAATAACTCAGCCTATTCATCTGATCCCGCTAACATTTGGATCTGTCCGTATTGTGGAGCGGAGATACCTTACCAAGCCGAAGCTAAATAATTGCGGGAGGTGGTACCATGCTCAGAAACATTCTCGAATTAGACCTGGGTCCAATGACTGACTCCGAGTTCCGTGAAGTTCTTGATCTCGCAACCTCGGACATCAAAACCAATCGCGTTGATTTCGGCAAGAGGACAAGCCTCTCCGAAGTGGTTGAGATTGCAGGGATATGTTTTAGGGCTCGTCAGAGAGGGAAGGCAGCTAATCGGCGAAAGGCAGGGTGAAAAAGGGAGATGGATTATAACAATTTGGGGGAGACGGGAGAATTCAATGGATAATAATTTTGGAGAGTACAAAGCAACTGATCGCGTCCCGTGGTTCGGTGATGTCAAGGAACTCCACGGAATCATCTTCATGCACGCCTTTGCCGTTGGGGTCATTACCGCGATTGTCGACGATCCCTACCACACCGCGGAGGAAACGTTGCAAGAAATCCGCGGAACGCTGTCCGATCTGAAGAAAGTGTGGAGCGATGATTCCATTTTAGATGGCTATAGACATGAAAAAGCCCTCCGCGCCAACGGAGAGCCTCAAGAAAAAAAGTCACTTAGAGTATACCATGGTTCGAGCAAGTCGTTACGATCAATCCTGAAGGGGTGAAAGGATTGTGGAGGATAGATGGTGCTTGAAACTAACCTTTGAAGAATTCTACGAGGATGAAGACGATTGGGAGGATGATTTAGATTGAAGATATCGAGACTAGAGATCAACAACTTCGTGGGGATATCGGAATTTAAGTTTGATCTGGGTAAAATAAATATCCTAACTGGTCGGATGGGGTCTGGTAAAACCAGTATCATCGAAGCCATTGAAAAGGGCTTCAGCAATAAAAGCCAACGAGTTGAAGTCATCCGCCATGGTGAAGACGATGCGACGATCTTTATCAAGACAGATGATGGACTCGAGATCGATCGTAAACTCCGGACCAATAAAGCGGATTATTTGAAAGTTCGAAAGGCAGGCCAAGCCGTCCCGAGCACAGAGAAATTTCTCAAGCAATTTCTCAAGGGTGAACTTTTCAAGCCCTTGGAATTTTGCACAAAATCTCCAACCGAACAGGCCAAGATTATTCTGAACCTACTGGAGATTTCCTGGACCATGGACGACATCTCCAACTGGTTCGGCGAGATACCGACCGACATTGACTATGACGAGCATATCTTGCAAGTGCTTGGCCAGATCGTTAAAAATTACTTTAGTCAGCGCGAAGTGGTCAATCGTGAAATCGTGGTCATCAAGGCTCAAGTGACAGGCTATAAAAATGAACTTCCCAAAAATTATGACGGGGAAGAATGGAGACTGAAAAAAGTTTCTGAGTATTACAAAGCGGTTTCTGACGCCGAGCAACTCAATCAGCAGAGAGAAAATGCCGCAGCCATGATTGAGGGATTAGAAGGGCGTAAGGCAACGATTAGAGCGGAAGCTGAGACCGAAAAGCAAACCAAGCGCAACGAGATGAACCAAACGCGCCATGAGATCGAGGAATATCGGCAAGAGAATGTACACAAGATCGAGACCCTGAAAAACACTATTGCCCAGAAGGACCCAACGATGAAGCAGTCGGATGATGCCTTTGACCTCGAACTTGAACGCAAATATTTGCAGCTCAGGGATGAATACACTCTTAAGAAGGAGCGGGCAAGGCAGGAGATCCACGCCGGAGTTAAGGACCTCGAACAACAGGTTGCGAACTGTGAAAAAACGATCTATGGGAATGACTTGGAACTCACGACTCTCGTAGGTAACGAAGAGAACGCACTGCTCAGCATTAGTGAAAAAGCGGACGAGCGGATCAAGACCGAAGAAGCCAAGATCGAGAGCTCACGGAAACTCTTGGCACAGACCGTACCGGTCGAAGTCGAGCCACTAAAGCAAGCAGCTGATCAAGTGGCGCACATGCAGAGCTTTTTGCGCGATTACGATTTGATGGCGTCGCTGATTCGTGAGAAGTTAGCACCGCGCGAAGAACTCGCTAGTGTCCTGACTGCTCGAATAGAGAAAGGTCGCGAGATGCCTACGGAGCTACTCAAAACGGCAGCACTGCCGATCCCAGGACTATCTGTGGATGGTGAGGGGAAAATACGAATCGGGAAGACGCTCATTGATGGGCTGAGCGAGGGTGAGCAGTTGGAATTAGCCTTCAGAGTCGCCAAAGCTCAAGCCGGTCAGCTGAAATTAATATGTCTGGATGGCTGGAACAAGATTAATCCGACGGAGCGGACGTGGATTGAGAAGGAAATCAGCGAGGATGAGTTTCAATATGTCGTGGTATCGACAGAGGACGGAGACTTGGCCATGAACGTATCGGATGGAACCGTCAATGGGGACGTTTAATGCTTGAATTAACGCAGGGTAATTACCATAGCCTCGCAGCCAATCTCGAGTATATGTCGCGTAGCCAGTACACGGGTTTTGTCTATGAGTGCGAGGCAAGAGAAATGGCGAAGTTATCCGATGTCTGGGTGGACGTGCCCACCACTGCTCAGGAGGTGGGCCAATATGTGCATAGCTGGAATGCCGGCACGCAAGATGAGTTTAGGGTGAATCACCCCAGCATGTTTACAAAAGCCAAAACTTTGAGGTCCGAATATCTACTCGCGAATACAATGATTGACTGTCTCCAGGAAGATCCGTTCGTGATGTCTTATCTGGACGGGGAAAAGGAAACGATCATGACAGCGGAACTATATGGCGCACCCTGGAAGATTAGTATGAACGTCCTGAGCAGTGAGCGTCGCCAAATCATGGACTTAACAACTACTAGGAGCATTACGGAGAAGGTATGGGACGATGTGGCTAGGAAGAAGCTCTCGTTCGTCGAGGCTTATAAGTATCCCTTGAAAATGGCTATATATAGCGAGATCGAGCGTCTGGCAATGGGTCGCGACCCGCGAGACTGGTCGGAGTTTCTGATCGTCGCGGTGTCCAAGGAGAAATCTCCCGACAAGGCGATTATCAACCTGACGGACGTTGCTCGGTTAGAAGTCGAGTTGGCTCATGTTGAACTGGCTATGCCCCGTATTATCCGGGTGAAGGCGGGACTGGAAGAGCCGATTCGATGCGAGAGGTGCGATTACTGTCGGTCGACTAAAGTCTTAACTGCTGCCGTTCATTATTTGGAATTATAGGAGATTCGGCCAGATCGAAGCAAGGCCATGAAGGATAAGGAGGAAACCGATGAAGAGAAAAACCAATTTTTGTGCCTTTTGTAAGGATCATAAGGTGATCAAATTCGGGGGAACGTGGATTTGTACGAAGTGCGCAGGTAAGTTGTATGGGAATAAAAAAAGGGACTGATTAACTTGGCTCCTGGTCCTTTATGTATCTTCTTTCCTAGGTAAGTTAGTTAAGAGAATGGAGGTGGTTAGATGGTAAAGATAAAAACGGATTGCTTCAAGTTATCTGAGCTAAGAATCAATCAGGGAATGCAGGGAACTGACTTAGCAAGGAAAGCGGGAGTAACTCCGGCGTTGGCTAAGAAACTAGCGGAGATATTTGGTGTTCCCTTTGATAATATTTTCACTCTAGTAGAAGGTGATTAGATGGCAAGGCCGCAGAAGGATGGTATGGATTACTTCCCACACGACAGTGATGCGGTGAACGACGAGAAGATTGAAGCACTCAGAGTTTTATATGGCAACGATGGCTATGCTTTCTATTTTATCCTCTTAGAAAGGATCTATAGAACGGCAGAGTTTGAGCTCGACATTTCTGACGCAGAAACGATCCAGATACTCTGCAGGAAGGTAGCAGTAACGCAGGAGCAATTCGACAGAATGCTGGAAACTGCCTTGAAGCGAAAGTGCTTTGATCGAGAAGCCTATGAGCAACGAGGGGTTTTAACCAGCTCAGGCATTAAGAAAAGAGCGTCAGTTGTGCAAGAAAAGCGTGAATCCATGCGGTCTAAATACAAAAAGGTTTCTGACGCAGAAACTACCCCAGAAATTAAGGCAGAAACGCCACAAAGGAAAGGAAAGGAAAGATTAAAGGAAAGTAAAGAAGAGGAGAGATTAAAGGAGAGTAAAGAAGAAGAGAAGAGCACTAAGCTGAAAGTCGTTAAAAATGTCTATGGCGAAAAGGTGCACTTACTGGAATCGGAATACGGAAAGTTAATCGCTCACCATGGAGAAGCAGATACGCAGCAGATGATCGCCATCCTTGATAACTGGTATCTCACCAAAGGGAACAAGCCGAACACATCTGATTATCACACGATGGTCGGAGTGGGCTGGGTGCTGAAGCGATTCAACGAAGATAAGCAAAGACTAAGGGGAAGCCCAGGGAAACAAATCAACCGACCGAGATCCTTTGATGCCATCGATCAGTGGGCCGCCATGACAGAGGGGATGGAGGAAGGACAAACGTAAGAAAGGAGGAGACGTTAGCTTATGGAAAAATGCGTGATACCACAGCTGTTTAACTATGGTAAACAAGAAGTCAGAGTCCTGATTGAGGGGGGAGAGCCGTGGTTCTCTGTCGAGGATGTTTGCAGAATTTTAGGGCTTATTAATCCAACGGTGGTCGTTGGCAGGCTCGATGACGATGAAAAGGGTCTAAGAACTATGGATACCCTTGGTGGACGGCAAAGCATGTGGACGGTCAATGAATACGGACTGTACTCATTAGTCCTTGGCTCTCGTAAGTTCGAAGCAAAGGCCTTTGAGTTTATCCTGTGTTGGTCACCGGGAATTCAATAAAAAAGCGATTCAATAAAATGGCAAGTGTCGCACGAGCCTTCGTGGTTCTATACCATCGACGAACACGCAAATAACAGAGGAGAGGGGATGGACGAAATGACCAAGGCAGAATTTCAAAAGTTCTTCCGATACATTTCCAGCGTGACAACAGATACAAACCCTTCACCGGAGAGAACGCAAGTCTACTGGGATTTGTTAAACGACTTAGAGTTTGAAGTGGCGATGGTGGGCGGGAAACGAATCCTAGCCACCTTAGAGAATCCCTTCTTGCCGATGCCGGCCGTCTTTCGAAAGGCAGCCCTGGAGGTAACAGGGAGAGAAACCCTACCCTGGCCGGAAGCCTATGATCAAGTCTTAAGGGCCATAAGAAACTTCGGCGTGCATCGAGTCGAACAAGCCCTCGATTCACTCACTCCGATCAATAGGGCAACCCTGAATGCCCTGGGAGGGTTCAAGGCCTTCTGTCTCAATGAGGAGAATGATATTAATAGAGCACAGTTCCGCATGGCCTATGAAACCCTAGCAAAACGAGAGATGATGGACGCCAATACCCCGCAAAAGCTTAAGGAACTCATGGCGGGAATGGGGAATAGTCCAGTTCTGGAACTTCCTAAGCCAAAGACAAGGAACCTTGATGGTCGTAGGAAGAACGACGAGGAACTTGAAGGGATCGTGGACATAGACGCTAACTCGGACCAGATCAGGGAGTTGTTAGCGAGAGTTGTCAAAAATAGGCGGAAGCAAACGCCGGAGTCTAGGCAGAACACAAAGATGAGCGCCGAGAGGGCGGAAGAGTTTCATTTGTAGGAGGATAAAACATCAACAGCCTTTACTTGCTAGCTTAGAGGGTTCAAGATGGGACGGGTTTTCCACTCATTGAAATGACAGCGATCTGTTTAAAAGCAAAGAATTTATCGGTTAAGAACTTTGATAAGTTTTAAGTCTTGGGAAAGCTGGTGGGAATTTTTTAGATTATCTGGAGTATACTCAGGGAAACGTCTGTCAAAAAAGGAACCTTGTTTTATATGCTCTATTGCGGGTTAAATAATAATGTAGCAAAAAACAACAACTAGGCTACCATTAATACTGAATCAATAATAAACCGTAGCACAGTCCCAACGTTCGGGCAAAAGAGAAAAGAAAACATGTATATTAGCTGCCAAGTCGTTTATTGAACGGCCTGGCTTTTTATATTATATTGGATTATTTATGTTATCTTGGCAGGAAATAGAAGAAAAATGTTGAAAGTATTTTAGAGGTGAATTACCTGTGACTAGAAAGAGGGAACTGATCATGGAAGAGAACTATAAGAAGAATCAGATAGTAAAAGCAATGACGGATGTAGAATATTATCCTTCTGCCCGAGAAGATGAAATCAGTATAGAAAAATACACGAAATTACCATTAGCAGAAGTCTCTGCATTGGGGATTGCTTTTGAACCTTTAGTATCAGTGTTTCAAAATATCATTCATACCGGTGGCGAGAGTGCAGGGAGCGGATTGTACAGAGTAACTATCCCTGAAGGAGTAAGTGGACATTTGGCAAAATTTCATGATGGAAGTGGATTCACGGCAACTGTTGTGAACGAAACTGGACTCGTCGGAAATGCAAGGCTGAATCCTCTCGTTTGTAATCCAACGATGTTGTTTATGGCAGTTATGTTCATGAACATAAATAAAAAACTTGATAGCATCCAAGAAATTCAGCAAGAAATCATTGAATTTTTGGAACAAAAGGAAAAATCAAAACTTAGAGGTAACCTCAATGTTCTGGCGGATGTTCATAATAACTATAAATACAATTGGAATAATGAAAAATACAAAACCAACAAGCATATCCAAGTACAGGAAATCAAACGGGATGCGGAACAAAGCATAATTTTTTACCGGAAACAAATAGATAAAAAAATCAATAAACAATCTTTCCTTCATAGCGACCAAGACGTAAAGAACAAGTCGAAAGAAATACAGTCCGAGTTCAAAGACTATCAACTTGCGTTGTATTTATACGCGTTCTCGTCCTTCCTTGAAGTGATGTTACTGGAAAACTTTGAATCGGCATACCTTGATAGTGTTGCTCACAAAATAGAGGATTATTCGTATCAATATCGTGAATTCTATACAAAGTGCTATGACCAGATTGAAGGATATTCTAAGTCTTCTATACATTCTCATTTGTTAAGTGGGTTAGCAAGTATTAATAGGGTTGCCGGAGATGTTGTAGCAAAGGTCCCCATTGTCAGTAAATCTCAGATTGACGAAACCTTGACTGAAACAAGTAACCGACTGGGAAGATTCAGTTCAAGAAAGACAGAACAGACTATGGCGCAATTTGTGAACAACAAAAGTAGCTATGTTCGTCCATTCGTAGAAAATATCAACGCTGTTAATAAGTTGTATAATCAACCAATGGAGCTTCTTTTTGATCGAGAAAACATATATTTCAGTCTGTCAGAACGCTGATATGTTCCCACGAACGTAGGTTTTTCTGAGCGGACGAAACTGGCCGGAAAGACTTTGCCTGGTGGGGTTAAACCCCAGCAGCAAAGGCAAGCCGGCCAAAAGCAGGATAACCGCGGTCATGCCAAAAGCCACGGCATACCCGTCTGGTTAAAAGAGAGAATTCTTAAAGGTGCTGCCTTTTCAAGATGACCGTAGACTCCTCTAAAATGGTATTAACGTTAGCCCAGCATGAAACTGGGCCTTCTTTGTGTTATATATCTAATTTCGATGATATTCATCTATTTATTATTTTCAAGACAGGATTCCCCTTACTTTGCAAAGAAGTTATGCGATGATGATTAGGTGATCTAGAATTAATCCCCCTTAAGCGTATACAAATGGTGCTCTAAGCGAGGATGATTTCGGAATGAATTGGTCATTTTGTCTATAATGGGAAGTCCAATTAAATTTGTTTTGGATGTTATAATTATCATTTTGTATAGTAAATAGGGTATAGAAGGTGAATAAAAATGAAATATGATTTCCGTGGTGCTCGTGGTTCAAACGCGGGAGATGATTTTCATGAATTATGGGCTCTTCGCCAAGCATTAGCTCTTCTTGATCAAGATACAAAGCTTTCTGCAGTAACAGTAGAAGGTGTAAGGGTAGAAGATGAAAATGGATTACCCCTTGATACATGGGATGGCGTGGATTGTACCTTTTATTACAGCGGGGATCAAATTGCTTCAGCTGAACGGATAGTGATTGACCAGTTGAAATACTCGTCTGCTAATCCTGAACAGACGTGGACGCTAGCTCGCTTAACCCATAGTACAAACAAAAAACATGATAATTCAGTCATAGGAAGACTAGCTAAAGCCTTCATAGGAGTGAAGACAAAGCGCCCTGACCTAATTGAAAATAGGAATTTAATGATACGTCTTGTAAGTAATCAGCAAGTCGATTCGGCTGTACTTGAGTCTCTTGAAAAGCAAAATGCGAATAGTAAAGCAGTTCATGATGCACTTAGAGAAGCGAGTGGATTGGATACTAAGGATTTCGATTCTTTCATAAAAAGTATTAATTTCTCAGAATGTGGTGGAGAATCACGGTTTGCAATTGAAGAGCGTGTTCTAACTACTATTTCCGATTGGACAGATGATGATGCGCGGGTGATAGTAAACGAGCTCTTACGCTTTATACGACGTGCTATGATGCCGGAATCAAAGGGTGAGGTCTTAACTCGACAATCTATACTAGTATGTTTGGGATTCTCAGATTCTCGTGCACTGTTTCCGTGCCCAACAATTATGAAAAGGGTTGATCAGCTCATTGTAAGAGATGCCTCTCGAAAAATAACTGAACAAATATTAAGTGGCAACCAACGTATTTGCCTCCATGGAGAGGGAGGATGTGGAAAGACTACTACATTGCAAGAGATAGAAAAGTTATTACCATCTGACTCTGTTGTCATAATTTTCGACTGTTACGGTGATGGTCGATATCTTGATTCCGATGCGTACCGCCATAGGTCACCAGAAGCTTTTCTCCAAATTTCAAATGATTTATCTCGCCAGCTTCAGCTTCCATTGCTAATGAATAAATCACAAAATTTAGACTACCCAAAAGCATTCAAAAAGCGTTTAGAAAGAGCTTCACAAGTGGTTGCATCTACGAACCCTGATGCACTGCTAGTGATTGCAATTGACGCTGCCGATAATTCTGTTACAGCTGCAGGGATGCAGTCACCTCCAGAAAGAAGCTTTATGCATGAATTCATGTCTTTGGGTGATCTGCCTGAAAACGTCCGTTTTATAATCACAGCACGTACTGGCCGTCTACCTTCACTCAATCTTCATCGCAGTTTTTCTGAAATGGAGATTAGTGTGTTCACATGGGATGAAACTGCTATTAATGTGCGAGCGATATGGAATGATGTACCTGATAGTTGGATTGAAGACTTTCATTATCTTTCACGTGGTAATCCACGAGTGCAGAGATATTCATTGGACTACACAGGAGGAAACACCTCTCTTGCGTTGCAGTATCTTCGTCCAAACGGGAAAGGTCTCGATCAAGTTTTTCAAAGCCAGCTAGAATATGCCCTTCAAAAGGCAGGAAACGAAAATGATATTAAAGTTTTCTGTTCGGGTATTATTGCCTTACCAAGGCCTGTACCAATTACTGACCTTTCTAGAATTTCTGGAATGAGTGAGTCACATATATGTGACCTCTGTGCAGATCTTGCTCCCGGAATCAGATTAATAAATGGGACAATTGGCTTTGCAGATGAAGATTTTGAACAATTTATACGTGACGAGGCAAAGGATCAGTTAAGTTCAGTCCGCGAAAGAATTGCTATTCATTTCATGAGTCGGCATAAACAGGATGCCTATGCTGCAACTCATCTTGCTGAAGCATTGTTTATAGCAGGACGTGGGAAAGAGATAATTGAGTTAATAAGTACAGAGAGTGAGCCGAAAGCTATTACCGATCCAATCTTAAGAAGGGAAACCCATTTACAGCGACTTCGTATTGCAATGAAGGTTTGCAGAGAATCAGGTGATACTATTGATGCTATAATGACTGTACTTATTGGTGCTGAAGCATTAAAAACTAATACGGTTATTCATCGATTGCTCATTGATAACCCAGACCTTTCTGCAAATTTTGCACGTGAAACTGCAAATAGATCAATTCTTTGTAATCCAATTAGAATAGAGAATCACGGTCCGTTATTATTTCAACTTATGGCAGTTGATGCTCGGCAAGGAAATAGCATTTTAGTCCGTGAAGGCCACAGACAACTTAGTGCTTGGTTGCAACGCCGAAGTAAACATTATGAGGATCATAGAAAAAATAACCCAGGTATTAGGCCACAGGGTTGGTCTATTGAAGATTATGACATAGCTGCAGAAATTGAAGCCATATTGCGTGTATCTGGGCCCCAAAAGGCTTTGGACATGCTTCTTCGATGGAACCCAAAGTCAATAGCAATACGGGTCGCTTCTATTATTTCTCATAGACTAATTTCGTCAGGAGAAATAGACCTTATTAAGCGATGTATAACAGAGGTTAAGATTCATAGACCATGGAATTTGTTTTTACTTACTCCTCTTGCACTTGCTGGAGAGGTTGTTGATTTGTCAGAGCTTGAAGCTGGTCTTAAGAGTCTTCTTCGTCGACGTTTAATTCGGATCGAAGGATTAAGGAATAATACGAAAAGTGATAATAGTGATGTTGAGTTTTTGGAGATAATCCTCACAGCAGTTGAGATAATTATTGCCAGAGGTGGCGAAATACAAAACGTTGTTCCAGTGCTAGAGAGAATTGCTGACAAAAGTGTGAGGCAACGCGACCAAATATACACTTCTCAAGTCTCGATAATTGATCTTAGCTTACGTGCACATGCGTTGCTTGAACGCTTATCCGGACATGAAACTACTTTACAAACATATTTGATCGATCCTCCGTTGGTATCGGGTGAATTAGAGAACGGAAAAAATAATCAAAAAAGGATAGACACCAATAAAAATGAGGAACTACAGTCATTTATTGGGCCTTTGATTGAGATTTATGATGTACGAGCTCAAGCATTGATAGGAGTGGTTCCTATAAATGAAATTGCACCAAAGCTGCATAATGCTATTAATCAGTATCACCACCAGGAATACAGAATTAATAGAGAATACTATGCTTCAGAGATGAGATTAAAAGTTGCTTTGTCAATAACTCGTCTTATGGTTATTCAGAATTATGACCGGAATTTTTTATTGGAATGTGCAAATTCAATTATAAAATCAAATTCAAGCCCATTTCACCCTGCAAAAGTAAAAGTTCTTGAGAGGTTTGCACTTGACCAATCTTTGCATAATAAGATTCTTAGTAGTATTACAGCTCTCGCTGAAGGAGTAAAGCTCACGAGAACATCAGCAGAAGAGAAAATTGAAGCGTATGTTAGATTTACACGTCTTCTTTTACCAATAAGTGAGAGTGATGCAGAAAGCTTTTTTAATGAGGCAATAGAGGTAGCTGGAGAAGTCAATGAAGATACTATTTTTGAAATTTCACTTTTTAAACCAATTTCACAAAATGCAGTTAAAAGTATGAGTTTGGATGAAAGAAGATTGTTAGCTTGTGATTTAGCAACTATTACAAGTGATGCAGGAGTACGTTTAGATGGTAACGACCATTTTCCATGGGATGAGTCTGCAGAGGCACTTGCTATAATTGATGTGAGTCTTGCTTTGGCTACAGCAGCAAAGTGGGATGACATGAATATCATTGACAAAGATAGGATTCTTCCATCTATTATACAGACAGCTCTAGAAATACAAGAAGTAAGCCCTATTCAAGTGGCATCTCTATCTTTTCTATTCGATCAACTTGATGAAGAACTGATTTCCCGGATTGTTGATGAAGCTGAAAGAGTTAATGGTAATGTAGATCTACAGAAACTTGCCGACCATCTTTCAAAAGAAGAATTATTGAGATTTGGTAAAGGTTGCCGTGAAAAAGTATGCGAGAAACTTAGCTTACTATTAAAGGGTAAAAAAACTAGCTTCTGGCTTGAACAATTAAAGCAAGCAACAGCATTCAATACTGCATATTTTAATTCAACTTCAAAGGAGAATTTTTCGTTTTCTCGTTCTTCCTCAAGTGTAGGAGATGAAGCCTTATTTTATGGAATTGATCTGAGTTTATATGATTTTGTTGATCCTGATGAAATAACAAATATTATTAATCAAATTCACAGTACAGCAAAAAAATCGGATGGCTTCGTTTCAGTTTCGAATATTCTAATCCAAATTAGTAAAAAAGTTAAACTTAATAAAAGAGTAAAACATCTTGAGGCCTTGACAAGACTGAAAAGCCAAAATGTTTCTGATTATGAAGTCATTGAAACGCTCAAAACGAGAATAGATGAATGGAATGAATCTCCTTCTGTAAAAAGGTGGTGTCATGAACGTTTACTCCAAGTTATTATTGACTTTCTTCCTGGGATGTTTGGATGGTATGACTCAAGACGTTCTCAACTGTTATACTTTATTGAAAAATCGGATGCAAATGATCATGATATTTGTGCAGTATTATTAGATGCGATAGAACGTCACGTTGACACATTAAGTGCCTCGTCTGTGTACGCGCTTGTTGGAATAGTTGGGCAGTATTGTACTCCGAGTGAAGCTACACAGGTCATTAAGCGTTATTCTAAGCGATTAGTTCAACGTATTCCTATTCAAGATCAGGAAATATGGGATTTAAAGGACATTCCAATTAAAGTAGAGGAAAGTCTAGCACGGTTTCTTTATGCGATGATGGGGGATATTGACGTTAGAACAAGGTGGCGTGCTGCGCATGCACTTAGAAATTTAGTCTCTATGGGAGAGAGTGTTATTCTAGGCAAGATAATTGAATTATACGACCGGACTTCAGAAGTGAGCTACCGAGACCATAACGCTCCATTTTATTGGATTGCAGCTCGTCTTTGGCTTATGGTTTCATTTGATAGGATTTGCAGTGAAACACCGGCAGTAGTTAACCCTTATGGTCTCAGACTTTTTGAGATCGCATGTGATGAGAAATTTCCCCATATCATTATACGCTCATTTGCTAAAGCAGCTGTTAATAAGCTTAAAAAAAGTAGAGAATTTGTACTGGATAAAACCCAGGTTGATTTGTTGGAACAAGCAAACATAAGCCCTATTCGTAGGAAGAAATATAAAGAATCATATGGACATAGCCTTCGTAATCGAAGTAAAAGTGGTAAGAAAGACCGACGCTTTCACTTTGATAGCATGGATACACTGCCATATTGGTACTCCAGAGCTATTAGTACTTTTGCAGATGTTAACAATGAAGAGTTCTTAGATGTAGCTGAGAAGTGGATTGTCGATTACTGGGGTGTACAAGGTGACAAAGAGGGATGGATTGAAGAACCAAGAAAAGACCGTTTCTCAGGACGTTCATATTCCTTAATGGATCACAGGCATGGATCACGACCAGTACTAGAGCGTTTCAGTACTCACCTTGAATGGCATGCAATGTGGTGTGCTATAGGCGAATTGATGCAAACGCGTGCTTTAGCAAATTACAAAGACGATGAATACGATAGTTTTGAGTCCAGATTGCGTCATGAATGTCTTAGCGCTCCTCCATTATGGCTGGCGGATTTTCGGAGTCCGAAACCACTAGAGTCTCAATTGTGGTTTACACCTGAGAAGAATCTTGATCTTTGGGTTGATGATGTTGGGATAGGAGAATTTCTGAATGAGTTAGGTTTGACTAAACCTATGGACAAAATTGTCGTTGATAGTCATCATGATACTCGGTCATGTGATTTTTATTCGTCAGCAAGGGTTAATACTGCACTTGTTTCTCCAGAAACTGCGAGTTCTCTGGTGCGAGCACTACAAACTGTTGATAATTCGTGGGATTACAGAATTCCACCAGCTGGAGATGAACTTGAAATTGATTGTCCACCATACAAACTTGTAGGGTGGCTTGATGATCCAGAACATACATCAGGAATTGATGAAGGTGATATGCTGCGGTATGGAGTCCGAGAAATAGAATGTATCCCTTCAAAAAAGACTGCAACTGCTTTAAACTTGACATTCACTTATGATGGTCAGGCTAGATGGGTAAATACCAATGATGGTAACATTATTTTCACTTATGAAGCGTGGGGTGACAATTCTGATGACGACAGTGGTGATAGGTATCGTTATGATAGAACAGTACGGTCAAGCGGGTGGCGTCTAAAAGTTGATAGACAAGCTCTTTACGTAAACGGTAAATAATGAGTACCTGTCTTAAAATTACTTGTCATGTTAACCTTGAATATATGAATCTCTAAAAACTTGAGAACTTCTAACAGTTTTTCAAGTACTAGAAAAACTATAATCAAGGAGCTGTGCGTATGGACAGTAAAGTGAAATCATTAACTGCTCAGTATCGTTATGATAAGTGGGTTGCTATCATTTCAGAACACAATGCCAGTGGATTAGGCATCAGAGATTGGTGCCGGCAGAATAACGTAAAAGAAACATCTTATTATTATTGGCTTAAGAAAATCCGTCACTCTATCGTCGAATCCATTGATCAAGATGATAGAAATGGTGAGGTCTCTTTTGTTCCAATGCTATCACAACCGAAAACAAACGAATTAAGTCATGTTAAAAATGTTAAAGCTAACTCAACAGGTCAACCAGAAGTTATTATCAAACTCGGTGAAATTACCATCGAGTTTGGAAATCAAACATCGCAAGAGCTAATCTTAAATGTGCTCAGGGGCCTTAGAAATGTTTAATAGTGCCTCTGGATTTGATCAAATCTATATCGTCTGTGGTTACACCGATTTGAGAAGTGGAATAGATGGGCTAAGCGCCCTTATTCAGCAGAAGTTTCAGCTTAATCCCTTCCAAAATGTACTTTTTCTGTTTTGCGGAAGAAGAACCGATCGAATCAAGGGACTGGTATGGGAAAATGACGGTTTTCTAATGCTCTATAAACGTCTTGAGAACGGACAATTCCAGTGGCCACGTACTGAAGAAGCTGCTCGAAACATTACCTTACAACAATTTCGTTGGTTGACAGAAGGTCTCACACTTGACCCCAAGAAAAAGGTTCATCAATCTTCTCCAAAACGCGCAATTTAGCCAAAATACCTGTGGATAAAACGATTTAAAAATGTTAAATTTTAAACTTTTCCACAATTTTAAAAGCAAGCTCATTCCTTCTGTACACTGCATCTTCCGTGTGATAAAGTGAAATCATGGAGAAAAAATTGACCGAAAAACAACTAACTGACTATAGTAAGGAAACCATCGTAACCATGTACATGGCACTTCAGGAAATCACAGAATCCTTAAAGAAAACCAGTGACATGCAGCAGGAGCAGATGAATGTCCTTAACAAAAAGATCGATTTGTTACTGGAACAAGTCGCCCTGGCCAATCAACGACGTTTTGGCAGATCGAGTGAGAAGATCGTTTTAGATGGTCAAATGGAGCTTTACTTCAACGAAGCTGAAGCCATTGTTGACGCTAACGAATCGATCACTGAGCCTGAGCTAGACGAGGTTTATTCAAAACCGACTAAGCGCAAAAAGCAAAAGGGAAAACGCGAAGCAGATCTTAAAGACTTACCTATCAAGGTCCTCCATCATGAAATGAGTGAACTTGAACTAAAAGAGATCTTTGGTGACAAATGGCGTAGGCTACCAGACGAAGTTTATAAAAGACTTGCTTTTCATCCAGCGACTTTTGAAGTGGAAGAACACCACGTCGCTGTTTATTGTGGCGCAGATAATCAGACCATTGTGCGTGCGAAACGCGATAAAGATCTTCTTAGAAACAGCATCGTGACGCCGTCGCTACAGGCGGCGATCTTTAACAGCAAGTATATCAATGCACTACCGCTTTATCGATTGGAGCAAGAATTCAAGCGACATGATGTGAACATTTCTAGGCAGAACATGGCAAACTGGACGATCCAGTGCAGTGAGCGATACCTTTCTTTACTTTATGACAGAATGCATCAGGAATTACTTGAGAGTCCTGTTCTACAAGCGGATGAAACGCCCGTGAAAGTGAGTAAAGATGGCAGAGCTGCAGGAAGTAAAAGTTATATGTGGGTCTATCGCACAGGCAAAATGTACGATAAACAACCAATCATCTTGTATGAATACCAGCGAACCAGAAAGGCAGACCATCCCCGAACGTTCTTAAAGGATTACTCTGGGGTGCTCGTGACAGACGGATATCAGGTTTATCACACGCTGGAAAGTGAACGTGAAAATCTGACGGTTGCAGGTTGCTGGAGTCATGCTCGAAGGCGCTTTGCAGAAGTTGTGAAAGCCCAAGGCGAAGAAAAAGCCAAAGGCACCCTAGCCTATGAGGCTTTAAAGCAGATAGCTGCCATCTATAAACTTGACAATGACCTTTCAGAGTGCTCAAATGAGGAGCGCGTACGGCAAAGGCATCTCATCGTGAAGCCTCAGGTGGAG
This sequence comes from Desulfosporosinus burensis, assembly GCF_054657535.1. NCBI lineage: Bacteria > Bacillati > Bacillota > Clostridia > Eubacteriales > Desulfitobacteriaceae > Desulfosporosinus > Desulfosporosinus burensis. The sequence continues at coordinate 33,994 of NZ_BAAHYN010000010.1, read as the reverse complement.
GCCTTCTTTGCATGGACAAAATCACAGGTTAATGAAGTCCCTGAAAAATCTGAAACGGGCAAAGGTCTTTTATACTGCCTTAATCAAGAGCGCTATTTAAAAGTATTTCTTGATCATGGGGATGTACCACTTGATAACAATGCTACGGAATCGGTGATAAGAGGCTTTTGCATTGGAAAACATAACTGGCACTTAATTGACACGATCAATGGTGCTAAAGCGAGTGCCATCGCTTACAGCATTGCTGAGACTGCTAAGGCCAATAATCTTAAGCCGTATCAGTACTTCAAACATCTACTGAGTGAGATCCCAAAGCATGAAGATGATACAAACTTATCTTTTCTTGAAGATTTGTTGCCTTGGTCAGGTAAGCTACCGGAGGAATGTAAAAAACAGACTAATCTATAATTCACAACGGACCGTCATTTGACGGTTTTTGTTTACTCTATGACGCACTATTTACCGTTTACCTCTTTACACCTTTCTTAATAAAATTAAGCTAGATCTTATTGTCGAGGTTGAGATTACAAGGAGGAACAAAGGTTATGACTACTCAAGACACGACGAAGAAAAGACAAAGGAAGCGCGGTATGACAAAGTCATCCTCCTCAGAAGGGATGGAACAATCGAAGATGCCGAAGGATGTATTGGGACTTGGAAAGTACCTTGTACATGAATTGAGTTACGAGGATGGCGTTGATACTCTTGGGCGGTGGATGTCGCACCATTTAGCAGAACTATTAAATAAAGCGGAGAATGCTACTACAGAACATGAGCGTGAACGGGCACAAAAAAGTGTAATAGAAACTATTTTAAGCATTTGGGATCATCGATCTTCAATGCCAGGAAAAGTTTACCCTCTTGAGTCATACAAAGATACTTTAAAGATGCTTGACTTATTAAAACCAGACAGCAATCCATTCAGCTTATTGTGGCACCGTGACGGCACGAATGTAGACCAGCTTGCCGCTAATCTTTTTGATAGACATACAAGGATTATTGTTGCAACATTGTTAATGAAAATTGAACCTGAGAATCGGTTTGTAGATGTTGATCCTGCTGTTTTTGATGCTCTTAATGAAGTAGAAAAGCATGTGTTAACATCACTTCAAGAATGGGGAAGTTTATTAGAGATAGATGAGAAGAAAACTAAAGGACGTGCAAGAAAAAGTAAGGAAGATGCAGGAGATAAGAGCGTAACCCTTGATGAAGTAACGCTAGAATTGATTGATGAAACAATGATGAATCTCCAAGAACTACGAAATGAGATTCTAAAAAAAGCTTAGCTTGGGTTTTATAAGAAGAGTAAGAATATAATAACTCTACAATATATAGCGTTTAAATCTATTTATTGCTATTTATTATTGATATGACAGAGAAGTATAGCACTTCCAATTTGGCTAATAACGTGAAATTCAATTAAGATGCGTTTTTTAAAGCAAAACTTGAAGTGGAGCGGATAATAAAGGAACAATAATAATTGTATAGAGAGTAAAAGTACCAAGTCCTTATTAATTTCTACTATTTTATTATTTTAAGGAGGACTTTGATGGGAAATTGGTTTAAATGGAATATGTTTTTCACTTCATTTCTTCCGCTGTGGGTTTCAATCATAATTAGCGATCTTTGGAGTATCACCGTCAAAATTCATAACCTGCTTACTACCATTACAGAAGAAGCACCTGTTTCAGTTAAGTCTGTTTTATGTTCAATCTCAATCGAAATGATAATGATATTGCTCCTGTCTATTTGTTCGGTCGTAAGTATCTATGCGATAAACGATACAATAAAGACGCAGCAGTCAGCAGAGCATCCCGAACATGGAACAATAAAGAGAGCCAAGAGAGCAAATAAACTTACTGCTGAATTCCTACTTGCGTATATCCTTCCTATGATCGCATTTGATTTCAGTGAAATAAAAAGCATCCTATTATTTTTGATATACTTTGCTGTCCTAACTTTTCTGTGCATAAGAAACAATAATGTATATACAAATATTTTTCTAGAATTTAAGGGCTATCGGATGTATGAATGTGATATTGAATGCCCCAATATGAACGGAAGTCAAACATACATAGATAGTTTGATCATAAGCAAGAACAATCTGACTCAAGCAATTCCGCAGGAAATACACTACTTTGATTTTGATAATTATATTTACATTGAGATTTAAGGAGGAAGAAAATTGAGCAAAGAGTTGTTGTCCACAGCTATACATGTAGCCAAAGAACATGGCTATGCATGGAATTTGTATTTTTTTAAAATCAGTCATCGCAAAAAAGGAAACCCTTATTATGTCTATAAAATCAAGTTCAAAAACGTGAGCTATTTACCTGAATATGCTTTGGTCTTATGTGATGCTGTGTCTACATACCAGATAGGCCCACTTGAAAACGTACAGGAATATGATGGCATGAATAGTAAAACTTCATGCGATAAAATCAAAGTAAATAACGAATTACTTTCTGAACAATGGAATTATTTTTTTACTTCTGTTTCAAGCGCGTCAAGGGAAGAAATTAAAGGAAAATACCAAGGCTACATTCTTGATGGACAACCTACTGATGAAACTGATAAACCGATAACAGTTGTCAAAATCGGTAATCCTCTTTTCAATCTCGAAAATAAAAAGTCGGTGGTGTTTAAACACGTTGAAAATGATGAACTCGACCAGTTCAGCGACGACCTTTGCAGATTGTATTTGAAAGCAGATTTTCTTGTCATTAGTGACACCTTGTATGCCTTTAACCATGCTTTTGAAGGAATTTTCGACATGGAAAAAACGATGCGTCGTTTGAAAGATAATGCCATTGAGAACATTATGGCAACCAACGCATTCCGTGAAACAGAAAAAGTCACTTCCTTTATGAAAAGCTATACATCACCCAAAACATTCTTGACGTTAAAGCAGATACGTGTAGATAAACTGTCTACGCAAGAAGGCCGGCAGGAAATAGCTAATAGGCTCCAACTGAATACTACTGGTGACTCTGAGATTATTGTTGATACTCAAGAACAGGCAAATCAGCTGATTAAATATCTATGCTACAAAATATTCCAAGATAAGGAAACCGATCATCTCATTGAAGTTACATCTATACTAAATGATAATATTTTGAGTCACTAATACATAGCTTTACTTGTGTATTTAATTATTACTTTTGCAAAGTGAAATTGTTTCATTGTGATTGAATTTATAATTATCCATACGCCCATTAGGCTAATAATTAGAAGTTAAGCGTTATGAAATTATTACAAGCTGGGCCCCGCTCCGCGGGAACTGCTCACTTCTTCGCGGTACCCGCTCCGCTCGGACATTCTCATCCTGCAGCTGCCGCTCGCGTGATCTGCCCTAGCCGGGCAGCTCCCGCTCGCTGAGTCAGTATTTGTGGTCCTGGTAGTCCGCACTCGGGCAGTCTCCCCTCGTAGCCTCGGGAAGCCGGCCCTCGCTTAGCGCACGGTTGCCGGTCTTTGCTTTGGTCACTTACTCCGGGCGGCTGGATCAAGATGCTCACTCGTACCTCGTTGCGCTCTCGAGCCAGTCCACTCCGTAAATAGCTAATCCTGTCCACATCCGCTTCCCAGCACTTGTTTTCTGACTTGGTTTGCCGGCCCTCGTACCTCGAGCCAGACAAAGCCTGCGCCAGAAAAAAGCGCTCGAAGGCGGGTGCAGGTCAAAGTTTATGTCCGCTATGTTAGCGGGACGATGTAATTCTCAATGGATTTGCTTTACCCGCTAACAAAGCTAGGCTCGCGGTATCCTGCCAAGGAGACAAGGTCCGAAGCCGCGAGCGGGAACCGTATAATGGTCTAGGAAAACTCGACAAGATTTTCTGAAAAGATAATGAACCTGATATAATAAAACCACTAAAGAAAGCAGGTTTATTATTGATGAAGAAAAGAGTATTTAGCGCAGAATTTAAGGCGGAGAGAGTTTTGGAGGTTTTGCGAGGCGAAAAAGAACTAAACGAAATCGCCAGCACCCATGAGATAGCGCCTAACCAGCTGCGGAACTGGAAGAATGAATTTTTGGCTAATGCAGCCAATGTATTTGATAACAAAAAGGACAAGGTGTTACAGGAGAAAGTTAAGGATCAGGAGCGGGAAAACGATAGCTTATATAAAAAGGTCGGTCAATTGACTACACAAGTCGATTGGCTCAAAAAAAAATCTGAAGAAATTCTTGGACCTGACTGGGAGAGTCGGTTTACTCCACGCCCAAAAGGCTGAAATCAAGGATCATAAGAACAGTGAAAATGGCGATAAACCGCTACCCTTGTCCACTGTTGCAGGGCTTTTAGACGTCAACCGAACAAGCGTGTACTACGCACCAAAAGAGCCTTCCGACTTTGAAATAATGGTTAAGCATAAAATTGATGCAATCCATACCGAAAGCCCATCTTGGGGCTCAAGGCAAATATCCAAAACATTACAAAAACAAGGCATTGAAATTGGTAGGCTCAAAACAAGGAAGTTTATGCAAGAGATGAGCATTTCTGCAATTTATCCGAAACCCAACCTATCCAAGCCTACAAAGGGACATAAGATCTACCCATATCTACTACGTAATGCCGTCATCACCCGAGCAAATCAGGCCTGGTCAATCGACATTACCTACATCAAGTTAAGACGTGGATTCATTTACTTAACTGCCATCATTGATTGGCACAGCAAGTGCATCGTTGGCTGGGAGCTGGATGACACTCTATCCACACGAATGGTGATCCATGCCCTAAAGATGGCCTATGCTGTTGCCACACCAGAGATATTAAATTCCGATCAGGGCAGCCAATTTACAAGCCATGAATATATTGAATTTGTTATCAATAACAAGAGTAAAATCAGCATGGATGGTAAGGGTAGATGGGCTGACAACATACCCATAGAGCGATGGTTTAGGACACTTAAATATGATGAAGTCTACCTTAAGGATTATGAACATATCAAGGATGCTAGGAAACAAATTGGAGGATTTATTCACAAATATAACTTTGTGAAATTGCACTCAGCATTGAATTACGAAACTCCGGCAGATATATATTACCCTGCTTTACTACAAATGAGTGCGTAGTCCTACACTCGGTAGGCCACTACATAGCACAAAATTCAATGATGCGCTCTAACAAAATGAAGACTACTACTATACAATATCTGGTACATTATCTTTTTGATTATTTTTGTCTTTACATCCGAGCCACTATACCGCTCCTCGTACATCGTCGCCGTACCCGCTCGCTTTGATCGATTATCCTGGCTTACCCGCGATACCGTCCCTCGCTTCCTCGGGCCGCTGACGGCTAGGCTGCATCTTTTGTCCGAGCTTGCCCGCGCGCGGTGGATCTCCCCTCGATTTCTCGGGGAGCTAACCGCGCTCAGATCGTTGTTTAGGTCTTTGCAGCGCGGAAATTCCTCCTCGTAGCCTCGGAGTAATACCCGCGCTGGGCAGCATTATGCTGCCCAGGGAGCCCCCCTGCAACCGCGTGCCTAGCTTGGTGAGCGGCAAGATTAGACTTAAGAAATAGCTAAGCCGCTCACTTAGCGGAGATAAGCCCTAACCCGCAACTCGGCCGCTGATACGTAGTATGCGCGGCCGGTGTGGCTGAGGGCCGGATAACCGCGCGCTTAGCGAAGGGAAGCTGGCCGAATGAGGCATGATCACCCGCAGCGGATACCAAGACCAAAAGGGAAATCTCAGCGAGCGGACGATCCTCGTATAGGGGAGACTTGACGAGCGGGAGGACCCAAGCGACAGTAGAGTGAGGACGTGTGAGCCCGCTCCCATTCCTGCAAGGAGCGGGCACCGAAGCTAGTAGATATAGCGGAGGACCATTACGTTTAGTTTTTAAGGCATCGATTGCTAATCGATGAGAGGCCGAATCTACGGCTTTTAATAAAAGGCGTTTGGCTTTAGCTGAATGTCATAACTTATTTTTGTGATATGCGGATGTAAATAACGGATAAAAGTGGTGATTTAATGAGTGAAGATAAAGAAGCGGCACTTTCACGTATAGAATGGGAAGGTTTTACAAGTAAAATTAAAATAATTAAAATAATAGAATCGGAATCAATCCCAAAAGGTGCAGAGACAATCGAAATTTGGCGAGATGATGATTACAAGCTGAACGGGAGAATACTTGGGGAATATGACGGCCATGGTATAGGCAACATGGACAAAGAAAAAGGCATTGCCGGTACAACTATGCCTAGTATCGAGATTGAGGGTACCGATCATTACGGTTCTATATCATACAAATTGAGTCATTGTTACATTGGAGGTATTTCTAATCAGGTAACACGCTTAGACTCCAACCCAAAGACCAATTTTGTCGCTAACCTAATGCTTTACCATGTTGAGAAGAAACAACTGACTGACATGAAATCTGATTTGTTGATTGAATGGTATCTGAATGGCCCAAGTGGAAGCTTTATATTTCCACGTTCTACTAAAAGACAGTTAAAAGAAGACTATATTAGAAAAAGGTTTGATAATGAGGAAAAATTATATCCTGGCACGCATAATGAAGAAAACACTAGAGATTTTGCTTTTGTAGAATTGGAAAATAGAAGTTTTATTATTCAAGCAGTTCCCAAATATTTTGGACCTAAGTGGTCTAATTGCATTGGAATAGAATATCGCGAAGAATGGGGAGGCATTCCTGACGAGGAAGAAAGAGAAGCGATAAGTGAAATAGTTGGTTTCATTTTCGGCAAACACTTATTGAATGTTGGATACACAAAGTTTACAGGTATGGGCTATCCGATAGAAGAAGTTGCTAAGAATCCATGGGGTGATAATGTTGTTTCTAAATGTCAAGATGCTGCATTGTTTCCGGTTGATATAGATAATTATCAGACATGGGGCTTGGTAGAAAAGGTACTTACCCAACTTATTCCCCAATACCTGTTATTACGTAATGATTTGAATCTAAAGCAAGCTCTTTTGAATTATTGGGTGTCGCTTGACTTGCCATTAGGAGTGAATCTACCGATTTTGTCGGCTGGCGTTGAAACAATTGCCAAGAGTTGGTTCAAAACAAGTAAATCAAAAACCAAAGGGGTCTATTTAGCAAAGAAAGAGTATGTTGAACTATTGGCTTCTGAATTCAATTTAATAGAGGACAAACTCAGAGAAAACGTTTACCAGCAAAGGATGTTAAATAAAATAAAAAATGCGTACAACATGGGTGCGAACGAACGGTTGGATTTTTTCTTTTCTGAGATCGCTTTACCTATAGGGGAGATAGAAGGAAAGGCTATTAAGGGACGAAATTCGATGGCTCACGGTGACATAATGAGTGACCAAGAAATTGAAAAAATGGTTCGTTTGACACGCGCTTTTCAAACACTTTTCCACCGAATACTTCTAAAGATATTAGGGTTCGATGGTGATTATATAGATAGGTCAACAGGAGGATGGCCTAGAAGGCATATAAATGAACCAATGCAGGGACCAATTGACTGAAGCTCTAAGGTATTGTGTTGAAACTTGCTGTATCAACATTCGCAGATGGTTACACAAATTAGGCTATGTTTAAGCTATAAGAACATGGGGGTATTAAACGTGCCAAAATACGGTCGAGGTTTGAACAGAGAAATTGTTGGTGGAGTTAACCAGGGCAATTTGCCTGAACCTTTCTCGGTAGCTGATATTAAGGAGTTCGTTGCACAAAAGTCGTGGCAAGTTCCGGAAACATATGTCGTCGTTTGTTTAGCAAATAGTGCGGCTACTAAACATAGTCATACGTATATAAAGTACTTTGTTTCCCTCGGAAACGGTCAATACAAATTATCGGAGAATTTTAAGGGTGTCCAATGGAAGTAGAAAAAGAATTTCCGTTATCCAAAACCGATTAGGGTAATAAGGGAATTTAAATATTTAATCGGAGGTGCCGTATTATGGGTATTAATTGGATAACAGCCAGTGAAATAGAAGCATGGACAAGTCGAGAACCTCGACGTGCTCAGGAACTTTTGCCTGAATTAGTTTGGCGTCTTTTGTTAGCCTCATGCGTTAATATGATGGAGCACCATTTCCCGCATTCTAAGGCAGTCCAATATAGTGGATACGACGGATATTTGGATACGGATACCCAGTCAGTATTTTTTCCTCGCGGAAAATCTGTTTGGGAATTTGGCTCAGATCAAAATATCTTATCTAAATTCAATGGTGATTACAAAAAACGTTCCGAGAACCCTAATGGTATAGAGCAATCTTCTACAACATTTTGTTTTGTAAGTTCTCGAATATGGAATCATCAAACAGGGATTGTGGAGATAACTGCTCAAAAAGGAGCAGAAGGTATTTGGAAAGATGTTCGTATAATTGATGCAATTAGTCTCGTAATGTGGCTCGAAGCATGCCCGGCGGTGTCTGCTTGGTTATCGGGGATAATGGGTCGTGATATGAATGGATTGCTTTCTTTGGAAGACTACTGGATAAACATAACTGAACACACTGACCCTAAATTAAATATCGAATTTTTTACATGCAGCAGGAAGCCCATTGTGCCACAAATTATTAATTTCTTTAATGCCGGAAGTAAACAGATTGTCCTGAGTGCAGAATCGGAAATAGAAGCGATTTTAGTCTTTGCCGCAGAATTAGTTTCTTCCGCAGATCCTGTATACATGGAATTATTATCTAGGTGTATTATCGTTCAATCTCCGTTGATGTGGGATGTTGTTTGCACTCAGTTTAAAGATGCTGTAATTATTCCTACGTTCTGCCCCCAAGCTGTGATTTCTCATGGGCGGAGTAGTTACATATTGCCAACCAACAAATATTCTTCAATTAACTTAATCAATAAAACCAGCAACCGTGTTGCCATTGACGCACACAGCACCCATACATTTCGTATAGCGCTTGAAAAGCTCGGCTATGATGCTAAGACCGTTTATAGCATTGCTTCTGATTTAAAACGAAGCTTTCCTGCATTATTCCGTAAAATTACAACTATACCTTACTTGAAGGTCCCGAGATGGTCAGAAATAGCTAATGTATTGGTATTAATACCGGCGCTCTTAATTGGGGCTTGGGAAGAAAATTGTTCAGGCGACCAGGAAGTTCTTAAGTCTCTGTCTGGATTGGAATATAACGAATACGTCCGATTGCTGCATCCTTTTATTGCCTGTGATGATACTCCATTGTTTGTTGTAGATGGTTCGTATATGTGTATATCGATATCAGAGATGTGGGATGTCCTTTGGAATCAATTCTCTTCAGATATGTTTCAAAGATTCAAATCTTGTGTTTTATCCGTATATGATGTTGCGGATCCTGCGTATGAACTCCCTGAGAGACAATGGTATATGGCAGGAGTTTTGGGTAAGAAATCCGATTACTCAAAACAACTACTGCAAGGCATAATCATCTCATTGATTATGATTGTAGAACGAGATGATGGCACAGGTAATAGCTTCGGAATTTCATCTATTACTGCTGAATGTGAGTCTCTCGTCTCTCAAACATTTAATCAGGTAAAAACGTGGCAGGACTGGTATACTATAGCTCCTTATATACCTTTTTTTGTCGAGGCAACACCAAATGCCGTCCTTTCTGTTATGGAAAAAGAAGCAGATATTCCTGATAGCGAGTTCTGGAAGATGTTTAAGAATCCGGAAGATGTTATGTTTGGTAGAACATTTTATACTCATTTGTTGTGGGCTCTTGAAAAACTAGTTTGGCTCCCGCGATATGCCGGACGTGCGGTCAAACTACTAATGTGTTTTGCGGATAAAGGGTATGAATATAAACTTTCCAATACGCCTATTAATACACTGACTGATATTTTTTGTTTTTGGCATCCTCAAGGCATATTTACTCAGGCGGAAAGGAATCTTTTGTTAGAGAAAATCTTGAAGGAGTATCCTGAAACGTCACGTAGTCTTGTAAAAGCGTTATTACCGCAGGGCCGCCACACTACAACCGACATATCAAAATTTAGTTGGAGAAATGTTGATATACCAGAAACAAGGGTTACAAGAGGCGAATATAGAGATGCCTGTGCATTTCTAGCCCAACTATTCCTTAACAATATTAACCCCTGTTTTGCGGATTGGGGTATTGTCTTTAGCTCTTTCAATGCATTTTTGAGCCAAACGGATGTAGTCATTAAAAAATGCAAAGAACAAGCTGTTGACATGGGCGCAGACGATTTGCTTAAACTATGTTCTGAACTGGCAAAGTTCATTGGAAAACATAGAAAGTTTGTTCATTCAGATTGGAGCATATCAGAGGAAGCGATAAGTAAAATAGAAGAACTTTATTATAGTATCCTGCCTGAAACACCATTGAAATACATTCATTATTTTGATTATCATTTTAATGGATTGCATCCGCTTGTCTATAAGGAAAAAGAATACAGCCTTGCTACTGAACGTGAACAATTAAAGCAATTTCAATTAGAGAAAATTCGAGAAGCTCTGTCTCAGTATGGCGCGGAATCAATATTTATTATGCTGCCTAAAATTGAAAACACTTCTACTTTTGCAGAAATCGTGACGGAAGAAGTGTTGAGCAATCACTTTGTATGGGATTATATACAACAAGTTCAGAAAATAAATCGAAATGTTGCATCTGCGATAGTTTCAAAAGTATATTTTCATTATGGACTTGGGGAATTTATTTCAACAGTGCCAGAGCTTCCAGCTAAAGATGCTGGTTGGCTATTAGTATGCCTGCCTTTAACAGAGGAGCTATTTGACTTAGTAAAATCTTTGACAAATGATACGCAGAGAATTTATTGGGAGACAATGAATCCCTGGCGGTTAGACTTAGATAATTTCCCGTTTTCCCAGCAGTACATTTTGAAAATGATAGAATTCAATCGCCCATACACTTTAATAGATTGTCTGGCATATAGTTCATACCCTGATATTCCTACACTTATTACGATTCTGCAAAAAGCCCTTGAGCTGAATCCTAACGATGAACCAAATGGGAAAGCTTTAAGTAGCGTTCCCTCTTATGACATTGAGGAGATTTTCAAAAAACTCTATACTGAGGCAGATAAATACTCCTCGGAGATTGCAAAACTTGAAATTGCTTATCTTTTAGCATTCGATATAGAATTTGAGCCTAAATGTCTAGTGGATCAAGTTTTGGCACAACCGTCATTATATATGGAGCTGCTTAGCGCTGCATATGAATCTGATGATATGTCTGATTCATGGGATAATGATCGCCAAAAGATGGCGCGTCACGCCGATGACGCTTTAGATCGAATACGACGGATTCCCGGCAGTAGTCATCAATCAGAGCAGCCTGATAAGCAAGTTTTCTTTAAATGGGTGGAGGATGCGAGCCTTCTTGCAGAGAATAGACATTACTCTTTGGCACACTCAATTTGTTTTGGCACAATACTGTCTTATGCACCTATTGGTGAAGATGGCGTTTGGCCAACCGAATGTATTCGTGACTTTTTGGAGAGAAATCACTCAGATAAATTGGTCAATTATTTTATTACTGGTCTGCGAAACCAAAGGGGAGTACACTCTGTAACAGGTGGTACTGAAGAATCGCAAATTGCTGAGAGATACTATGGTTATGCAACTAAACTTCAACTCTTATATCCTCGTACAGCAACGATTATTAACCGTATCGGTGATTCCTACCAGTATGAATCCGAAAGAGAACGTGCTCATGAATTAAAGGGACGCTATTGATTATTTTGATAAAGATGCAATTGAGATTGTACCAATCTTCAGCCGTTCTAAGTACCTTTTGAATACCACTTAATGTCGTACCGAAGAGAGTTTTCAATAGCTCATTTTAACTTCTCATATGACGTATATGTAAGATTATGTGCTGTAAAGATATTCGTCATTGAACTTAGTACAAGAGACTAGTTAAACTGTCAATATTGATAAAGGTAATGGGTGACAAAAAAATTAAGGCCATGAGGAGAGAAGATGTTTAAGAAGGCTATCTTTATTATTTGTTTATTACTTCTAGCTCTGCTTATTTGGGATTATCTAGTCAAGCCTTTAAGTTTGCACCGCCACATAAAGCTCGAAAATGTTTCGGAAATTATGTTATGGAGTGAGGCATCTGGAAAAGATTTGGCAACCGAGGAGGAAATTAAGAACTTAGTGACTTGGTTTAATTCAGCCTCAGGAGTACGCGAAAACAATAGTGTTCCAGGGGAGCCGCCACAGTCCGTAATTATTATAAAACAAATGAATGGCAAGGAGATTTTGATAAGTCGCCATGCTAAAAGATTTGATATTTCACGCTGGGATGAACACGGGAGGAATATCGTGTATTGGACTACTCAAAAAGAACTAAAGAATTTTTTGGATAAATTAGCAAAACAGTAGAACGTAAAATTGTAGCTGGGCCCCGCTCCGCGGGAACCGCTCACTCCTTCGCGGTACCCGCTCCGCTCGGACATTCTCATCCTGCCGCTGCCCCGCTCGCTGAGCCGGCATTTGTGGTCCTGGCAGCCCGCGCTCGGGCAGTCTCCCCTCTTAGCCTCGGGAAGCCGGCCCTCGCTTAGCGCGCGGTTGCCGGTCTTTGCTTAGGTCATTTACTCCGGGCGGCTGGATCAAGATGCTCACTCGTACCTCGTTGCGCTCACGAGCCAGCCTACTCCGTAAATAGCTTTATCCTGTCCACATCCGCTTCCAAGCACTTGTTTTCTGTCTTGGTTTGCCGGCCCTCGTACCTCGGACCGGACAAAGCCTACGCCAGAAAAAAGCGCTCGAAGGCGGGGTGCAGGTCAAACTTATGTCCGCTATGTTAGCGGGCCGATGTCATTCTCCCTGGATTTGCTTAACCCGCTAACCAAGCTATGCCTGCGGTTATCCTGCCAAGAAGACGAGGTCCACGGCTGCGGGCCGGCTCATCCTGTCTGCGTGCGCTCGCGGGAACCGCTCCTCGTACTTCGTCGCGGTACCCGCTCGCTTTGATTGCTTATCCTGGCTTACCCGCCGACTTCGTCCCTCGCTTCCTCGGGCCGCTGCCGGCTAGGCGGCATTTTTTGTCCGAGCTTGCGCACGAGCGGTTAGCTCCCCTCGATTTCTCGGGGAGCTAACCGCGCTTAGATCGTTGTTTATGGTCTTTGCCGCGCAAAATTCCTCCTCGTGGCCTCGGAGTAATACCCGCGCTGTGCCGCATTATGTTGCCGGGGAGCCCCCCTGCAACCGCGTACCTAGCTTGGTGAGCGGCAAGATTAGACTTAATAAATAGCTATGTCGCTCACGTAGCGAAGATAGTCCTAACCCGCAACTCGGCCGCTGATACGTAGTATGCGCGGTCGGTGGACCCGCTCTCGCGGGCCAAGTGAGGGAAGCTGGCCGGTTAGGCCAGATCACCCGAAGCGAGATAAGCCAGGAACCGCAAAATATAGCCTAGTGAGGAAAGGCTCCCCGACTAGGGGAGAATTTCTGATCGGACGAAACCGGTCGGCAAGACTTTGCCTGGTGGGGTGAAACCCCAGCAGCAAAGGTAAGCCGGCCAAACGCAGGATAACCGCGATCCTGCTAAAAGCCACGGCATACCCGCCGCTTTACCCCAGCATGATTTAGCATAGTTGGGTAACAGGCGTGGTATGCCGTGGCTGTCGTTCCCGTCCGCTTGTTCCCGACTATGAGGAGGGAAGGCGCGGCGTATCACCCGCGGCCATGGATTCCCGAAAATTAGTAAGCGGTGGAACACCTACCGTATAAAATAGGAATAAAAACAGCTCCACTGTTTGAAGTGGAGCTGTTTTCAATAAAATCCTTCTCGGGCAATCTTTTTGATGTAGTTATACTGTTTCCGTATCAGCTTTTTAAATTCTCCATCGGATAGCTCATTATACCTGCCTATTCCTTCTTCATAAAGACACTCATAAATCAGTTCACAGTAATCATCATCCTCACGATGTGCTTTTTTGTATCGCTGATCAAGCTCATGGGGAAAATCCAGGGTGTAGGTCATGCTGTCGATTTTGCCGTCTAGATATTCCTTGGTCATGTTCATTAAGAAATCAATATTAGGCAGTTTCATCTCTTAGGTCATCCTTCTCTTTAAATTCCGTTTTGGCATTTTGCATCCGACATTCAAGCTGCACCTTCTCGGACCATGGCAGATAGTCATCCAATATCGGATCATCCGATGTAAACTCCAGATTTGGCAACCGGCGGAAAATATACTCCAAATATTTGTAGGGATCCAGGTTGTTGGCATTTGCTGTCCCTGCGATGCTAAAGATGATTGCGGAAGCTTTGGCCCCTGCCACTGAATCTGAAAACAGGGAGTTCTTCCTCGTGATAGCTACGGGTTTGACGGCAACTTCGGATAAATTATTGGACAGGGGAATTCTCCCGTCCAGCAAGAAGTTGGCGAAGTATTTCTTGTGGTTCAAGGTATAATTTAAGGCTTTTCTCAGATTCTCCTGCCTGGTTCTTGTCGTTTCTGCCCAGGCGAAAAAGGCCTCCAACACAGGGACGCTATAAATAAGCCGGTTCTTTTTCCTCTCTGCCGGGGGTAGTTCCTTCCACTTGCGTTCCAATCGGAAAAGTTTATCACAGTAAGCCCGTCCGATCGCCCCGCCGGAACCAGGGATCTCTTTTCTTCCGGAATCTAAGGGGATGGCTTCCAGGTAATATCGCCGCAAGTGACTATAGCAGAGGCACCGTGTGATGTCTTCCACCTTTTCATAGCCTGCGTACGCGTCGCTGACGTGAAATCCGCTAAATCCTGCGAGAAATTCCTTGGCATGGTCTCCCGAGCGGGTTCGTGTGTATTCGTAGAGAATAATGGGCGGACCCTCGCAACTGCCACTCCGGTGGATCCAGATATACGATTTGCTTGAAGCCTTTTTCCCTGGCTCGTGGTTGACCTGCCAAGTCGTCTCATCGCTCATGATGATGCCGCATTTCAGCAATTGTTCGTGCATTCGGTCATACAGCGGTTTCAGCCAATCTTCGGCGCATCGTATAGCCCAGTTGGCCATGGTATCTCTTTTCAGGGCTGCACCCATCCTTCGAAAATCCCGTTCCTGTCGGTATAAAGGTACCGAAAGCACATATTTTTGGTACAGGATCCAAGCCACGCTGGATGGGGAGGCTATGGAGTGCGTCAGTACAGGCGCCGGCACCGGCGCGCTGTATATCGCATCGTAGGGATTCGCGTCGTTCTTCCCGCATTCCACACATTTATAAACAAATTGGACATAGTCTTTCATCACCAGCTTTGCTGGGATATATTCCATCTCAGAACGTACTTTTTTCTTCCCGATGACTTGCAGTTCACTGCCACAGATCCCACATGCAGATTCATCAGGATTTAGAACACATTCCACGGTTTCTCTGTCCAGCCCTAACGTGAGTTTCTCACGATCGCCTTTTTTTCGTACAGGTCTTTTGTGTTCCTTGATTTGAATAACGGGCGCATAAGGTAAAGGAATATTATCTGCGTCTTCATCACCGAACAGGGATGCTTGTCCTACTGTTGACGGCGTTTTCTCACTGGATGCTCCAAAACGCTGCTTTGCTGCATGCAAAACGGCCTGCGTGAGAGCTTCGACATTGTGTTCTAATCTGTCAATTTTCTCTTGCAGTTTTTGGTTTTTCATTTTAAGTTGTTCTATACGCAGATCTTTTTCGTCATGCATGGCCGCTTTCTCCCCAATGAATTTCTTACTTCAATTATACCAAAAAAGGGCCATTTTTTCAGCATTTTAGAGCATTTTCAGTAAATAATGCCAGTCGTGTCAACTATGTCTGGGTGCGCTTTTTTCTGCTCAACCTGCAACCCTTCCAGGAGCCAAACCATCTGGCGTCTTGTGATGTCCCTCACTTCACCCTGGTCCTTCGGCCACTGGAATTTCATCTCATCGGAAAGTGTTTTGGTAACCAGAATAAATCCATTCCCGTCCCACCGTAAGGCCCGCAAGGCATTGTGTCGTTTATTGCAGAATAAGAATACATTTGCTCCGGCATGGGGATTCAGTTTAAAATTTAACGCTACCAACGCAGCCAGACTATTTTGCTGTTTGCGAAAATCCGTGGCACCCAGTGCTAGGTAGATATGGTCCGCCCCATCGGCTATGTGTTGCATCATAATTCTCGCAGGACCTTCATCAGTCCTGCCAGCGAATTTGGGCTAAAATTACAAGGAACGCTCACATGAAAGCTCTTGAAGAAGATCTGAAAGTCAGAAGTTACTGCTGGATTTTGGCTTACTGTATCAACAGATGAAATGATGGGGGTAATATCTGCAAAGGTCGTTTCTTCGCCTGGTTTTTGACGTTTGCGCACACGTTGATTCCAATATTTGTACCGATGCTTGCTCACGCCATTTTTTTCACACCATTCCCCGATTGTCATGCCATTTTGGACTCTTTCTCTTATCCGCTGCTCCCAAATTTGCAGATCTTCAGCTGTGGATGTCACATTAAAACCTCCCCTCTGATCACTTTTTTTAGTGTATCAGAGGGGAGGTTGATCTACACGACGGTGATTGTTCCACCGCTTACCGAAAATTATGAGGGAATGTGTGACTGCGGGCCGGATAACCGCGCGCTTAGCGAAGGGAAGCTGGCCGATGAGGCCAGATCACCCGCAGCGGATAGACCAGGACCGCAAAGGAATTCTCAGCGAGGGGAGGCTCCCCGTATAGGGGAGACTACGCGAGCGGGAGCGGACAGGATGAGCCGGCCCGGGCAGGGACCCGAGCGACAGCATGGGTGAGGGCGTGTCGTTTAGGGGAGACTACGCGAGCGGGAGCGGACAGGATGAGCCGGCCCGGGCAGGACCCGAGCGACAGGATGGGTGAGGGCGTGAGAGCCCGCTCCCATTCCTGCAAGGAGCGGGCACCGAAGTTAGTAGATAGCCATAAGCATGAGACATTCAATTGTACTAGGAATACACTTAAAGTAGCGTAATACTCCTAGCTGATTATCGATTATCCCTAAATAGGTAAATAATTCAAGCTCTTCAACCGCTGTAGTAGGCGGCTAGTATGATCAAGATGAAGAGTCCGGCTCAGCTTAATGAAAAAAGAGAAGTATTGCCCTATGTGTTTTTGATCACTGCTATATTCAGTTCCTAAGTTAAATACGAACACTTGTTTGTATTTTACTTAGGAAAATGGTAGAATAATGAATATATGGAAGGTGGGTATTTATGTATCCAGACTTATCAAGAAGACAGACCGCTATCTTAGAATTTATAAAACAAGAACTTCGTAAAAGTGGATATCCTCCTACCGTGCGGGAAATAGGTCGAGCTGTAGGGCTACAGTCTAGCTCTACGGTGCATGGTCATCTTTTAACGTTAGAAGAGAAGGGATATATTCGACGGGACCCTTCAAAGCCTCGTGCGATCGAGGTGATAGATAATTCAAGCGACTTACTTAATGTAAGTGATGTTGTCCACATACCGATTGTTGCTCGTATTAGTGCTGGGCGGCCTGTCTTCGCCGCAGAAAACCTTGAAAGTACCTTCCCATTACCAGCGAATCTCCTCCGACAAGAAAATAATTTTATGTTGAAAGTTCAAGGGGAAAGTATGATCGATGCGGGAATCTTAGATGGGGACTTTGTTATTGCACATCAACAGAATGAGGCTCGAAACGGCGAAATTGTTGTTGCATTAATCGGTGATGAAACGACGGTTCAACGAGTTTATAAGGAAAGAACTCTTTTTCGACTTCAGCCTGAGAACGCATATATGGAACCAATTTATTCTCAAGATGTCACAATTTTAGGGAGAGTTGTCGGGGTTTTCCGCACCATCTTATAAAATTAGTCCTTAAAGGGCTCTTATAAGCACTTCTTTAGGCTATGACGGATTTTCATAGGTGAACGTACTGCGTTAAATAAACATAACAGAGATGGCCTTGGCTTAACGCCAGGACCATCTCTTTTATGTTTGTCGTCAACTATCTTAACTGGCAAACTCAACAAACGAAGGTAACCTTAAATACCCCGCCTTGGTTAACTCACGATACTTGACCTTGCATTTTGGTAAACCCTTTGAAAAGATAACAAAATCATTTGCTTCGTTAGACCCCACCATTGTAGATAACTTGTAAACTACCTTGCGAGCCTCAGTGGGAACCCCGAGTTCCATGATGCCTGCTGGTTTACTGTCAGGGAACCGTAGCAACCAACCGAACTTAGATTTTCTAAAACCAGCAATTTCTACCGTTGCATACTGATAATTAATAACTTTTAACCAGTTATGAGATCGTTTTCCAAGCTCATATTTGGAGTTTTTCTTCTTAAGGACAATCCCCTCAAGGTTTTGTTGTTTAACTAAATCGAACAGTGCGTTACCATGACCGATGATAGAAGGTACTTTAGTAATCAACGGTAAATCCATGGGCAGTATCTCAGCAAGAAGTTCCTTTCGATCGGACAGGGGCAGGTGGCTTACTTTTCTGCCCTTATTATAAACCACATCGAAGGCGCAAAACGTTACTGGTTTGATTCTAGACATACTAGGTATTCGCCTGGAATTACTGATTCGAAACCGACTCATCAATTCCTCAAAATCAGGTTTGCCAAATTTATCTGCGATAATTAGTTCGCCGTCGAGGATTGTGCCCTTAGGAATCTGCTCCGTCATAAGTTCTGGGAAACGTTCTGTTACGTTGTTCTCATGTCGAGTATAAAAATTAAATCCATTCATAGTCGAATATCTAAAACGAATCCCATCTAATTTGAGCTCACTAAGCCAATCTGAGTCATCAAAAGGACTATCCACTTTGTGGAGAAGCATTTTGGACTAATAAACATTTTTACACCTCTACAGTCAAGTCTAACATGGGAAAAGCTTACAGTCAGGTGGGAACTGCTGGGAATGACCTAGGTATAACCGCGCTCCTAGCACGGGCAGCAGACCGAGGCACGAGGAATGATCCTTGCGCTGGAGTATCATTAACCCCAAGCACGGGCTCGCTCTAAGCAGGCTAAGCAAACCCGGTTAGGTGTTCCCGACCAATGGAAGGGAACTTCTGGCCGGTTGACCCAAACAAGGCGGAAAAAGCACGCTTAGTGAGGGGGTATTTGAAGCTACGAAGCGAACAAAAGATTCCCGCGAGCGGAGGAGTAGGACCAAGACAAGGATTGAAAGGATAGAGATGCTGTTTTCTTGGATGAATTTTGGGCTGCAGAATAGTCCACTCGGACCTGCTTTGTTTGACGAAGTGTCGGTGTTTCGAGTGGTAGTGGTTGCTTGCTTTGATAATTTCATTGCGATCAACCGTGTACACTTGTTCAAAATAATTGTCGAAATAAATACAATATTGAAATAATATGTATTGAAAAAAATCTAAAGGTCATGTATAATTAGAACAAAGTTGGAACATATGTTCTTGGTCAGAATATATGTTCCGTGAACCGTTTTCCTAAAAGAGACTAAGACCGGAGGGAGGTGACATGAATGGCTGTTATTAGTTCTCAGACAGAATCCGTTATGGTACTAGAAGTTCAAACTGGCACAACCCCAGCGGGAGGTCCCATCTTGTCGAGCCGCAGTATTAATGTTAAAGCTGCAACTACGGACCAAGACTTATTTGATGTGGCAACCGCTATGCAAGCACTTTCTGAGTACCCTTTAATCTCTGTCGTGCGTGAAGATCATTTTGATCTGGCCGAGTAATAGGCCTAACATTAAGGCTATTAAGCCGAAGGAAAGGAGGAAATAACCATGCCAGTTGGAACTGTATCTAAAAAAGTTCTCCGTATGACCTTTACAAATGCCTTAGGGGCTGGGGTAAGTTACTCCGTCGTCAATCCTGTGGCAGATTTGTCTGCGGCGACGGTCCAAACCTTTATGAATCTGGCGATTGCGAAGAATCTTTTCACTTCCACCGGTGGTGATCTAGTGGCTATTAAGGATATAGCAATCGTCGATACAACGACTCAGGATTTGTTTGATCCGCCTATTGTATAGAAGTTTGTTCGATACCCTGGGCAGGGGTGGCGTTCGCTTGAATTCTTCTATAGAGAGGAGTGCACGAGAAGTGGCGAGGGGATTTCGCCTCTCCACTTCTCGCTATAATCACTTGTATGACCCGGCACCGTGGTCACCAATAGAAATGTCGCCGGAAGGGAGGAAGAAACGTATGGATGAGATGTTAAAACTTGTCGCTAATTTTGGCTTCCCAATCGTCGTGAGTGCTTATTTGTTGGTGCGGATCGAAGGGAAGCTAGGAGAACTCACTCAAAGTATCACGGAACTGGCTAAGGCAATTGCCGTGATGAAGTCATAAGTTGTGTGGTGGGCTCAATCTTTAATATTCAAAATCTAACTCAGCGAGCCCTGCCGGTATCCGCCGGATAATGGGCTCTTTTGTTTAGTAGTCAAAATCAAGACGAGGGGGGATCTAATTGAAGAGGATCTACATTAGCCCAAGTAGTCAGGAGCATAACCTAGGCATAGGGCACTTTGGGACAGAAGAAGCAGTAATGAACAAGATTGCCGATGCCCTTATGCCCTTGCTGGTAACGGATGGCCGCTTTGAAGTTAGACGAAATACCCCAAGTATGGATGTATGTGAAATGGCTGAGGATTCTAATCAGTTTAAGGCGGACATCCATGTTGCTATTCATAGTAACGCGGGTGGTGGTGAGGGTACCGAGGTCTACGCCTTTGGTCCCGCAACGAAGAGTGAGCAATTAGCGCAAGCGCTTTACAAGCAGGTCGCACCACTTTCCCCGGGTGTTGATCGGGGGGTAAAGTACAACCCCGCGCTGCTGGAGGTAGGGAACAGTGTCCACGCTACCTCGGCCTTGATTGAAGTAGGCTTTCATGACAATGCTTTGGATTCAGAGTGGATGATACAGAGTCCATCCGTTATAGCAGGGGCACTTTACCTTGGAATTTGTGATTATTATGGGTATGATTACCGTGCATTGGCCGGTGTGGTACCTGTAGTTGTGCCTGTAGATGATAGCGATATATACCTGAGCGTACGAGTTCTGCAGTCAAAATCAGAAGGATTAGTCAAGCAGATACAGGCTATGGGGTATGCCTGCAAAGTGTTGCCGTTAGCTTGAATTGAATTGAATTGTATCGGATCCAAGTCTATTGCACGTGTAGGGTGACACAGTTACCGCGCTCGTTTTTTTGTATCTTTGTTTGGCACTCTTCTCAGCTACTGATGGGCCACGCTAAGGTACCCTGTTTTATTTGCTTGATCTCTGGCCGCTTACTATTGCAGCAAAAAAAACAGCGAATAAAAGGGACAGAGCTGCTAGTCATCCTACTTGAATGATGAGCGGCAGCACAGTCCTCTCGGGTATGCGTTATCGGTTCTGACCGCTCGGGCCTGTGTTGCAACATCGTTCAATCCCACCGCCCGGCCGCCACTACCTCCTGCGTCGGTGCGCTTGCCGATCTAGTTAGACCGCCCAGCAAGCACGCTTTCCTGCGTCGGCCACGCTTACTGAGCTACATTGATCCAAGCGGCAGCCCTCCCTACTGCATAGGTTCTGACTGTGGGTCGTCCACGTGGGAATTCCCTCCTGTGTCGATCATGCGCGCCGAAATGAGTCTACCCTGCATTATTTGGTTAATTACCGGTTGAATACTACTGCTGCAAACTAATACAAGTTTTTGTTGTTATGCAGCCCATCGTTCAAAAGTTCTATCTTCAGATTATTAATACTGCGGAGTGAGTGGCGGTGGGGAAGGTAAGAACGAATCATCTAATAATCCACGATAAAAACTAGGCATAGTGCAGGTTGTCATACACTCATACTGCATTTTGGCACCTTTCTGGGTCACTGGACGGACCATGCCGCACGGACGAAAAAGTGCGGCCTGCCAGTGGGTTCGGCCTACGGGCCGTCCGCTCACGAATTCCCGCTCACGCCGGTCATGCGCGATCGGGGCCGGGAACCACGAATTCCCTCCTGCGTCGGTCATGCGCGGACGGGGGATGAGACCACATACCCCACCATGCGGAGATGGTGGGGTATGTTTCTGAGCGGCTTTTCGGGAACCGTTAGTTGGTGCGGACGTGGAATGAGACCGCATACCCCACCATGCGGAGATGGTGGGGTATGTTTCTGAGTGGCCTTTCGGGAACTGTTGGTTGGAGCGGACGGAGAATGAGACCGACTGGGCTGCTAGTCATCCTGGCTGAATAGCTGCTGGTAATCCTGGTGAATGATAAGCTGCAGCCCAGGGGGACGTTCGGGTCTGCGTTGGTTATAGGAAACGGTGGGGGGACCCACCCCTTTTCATGCATGTCTTGGACCGGTTAGGGATGGCGTTTATAAGTCCATGGTCCGCTGCCGCTCGGTTGGCACTACCTCCTGCGTCGGTGCGCCACCCAAGCTAGGGGAGCTTATGGGCAATTTGTGGTCGAGGACCGCTCGGGTATGCATAACCAGTTGCCGAGGACTAGGCTGCAATTAATACTGCATGAACTATGAGCGGCAGCCTGGTCCTCTCGGGAGTTCGTTGCAAGCGGCTAAGGTGCCCTGCTTTATTTGCTCGATCTCTGGCCGCATAATGCTGCAGCAAAAAAAGCAGCGATCAAATGGGACAGAGCTGCTAGTCATCCTGGCGGAATTACGAGTGGCAGCACAGTCCTCTCGTGCCTGCGCAGGGTCTTGTCCGCTCGGGCTTGTTTGCTTGACGAACAGTCATGTATCCCACAGTTGAAGCAGGGGGCATGAATCGTGGGTCTGACATAGGTTGGAACGAATACGAGTTACGGGAGGGGAAGTCCCGCCCTCGTCATGCATGTCTTGGAACGATGATGGTTGGATCGGTACGGTTGCCGCGAGGGCGGCACCCGTACCAACGAGGAACGACGAAGAGGTCAAGAGGCCTTGTCGTATAGGATTGTTGAGGATTTATGTACAGGTTTGCTGTTAGCAGGTTTGACGATGGAGAAGTCGTCGATGGCAAGTTCGATGTCGGTTAGGCATACGTTGGGTCGCTAGACGGACCATGCCGCGCGGACGAAAAAGCGCGGCCTGCTAGCGGGTTCGTCCAGCGGACCGTCCGCTCACGAATTCCCGCTCACGCCGGTCATGTGTGTTCGGGGCCGGGACCCGCGAATTCCATATAGAGGAAATAGCTCCTAGTCTCAGTATTGAGGGGGCAGAGAAGTTTAAAGGCAATTATGGTAGTAAGGATTTTAGCTTCTACAGTTGGGATTAATTATCTGATGATCAGTGGGAACTAAATTAATTCTGCTTCACAGCAAGCCAGGTCAGAGCGGGCCTTGGTCGAAGGGAAATACAGAGATACTTCAAAGAAGTAGTGTAGAAGGTTCTGGCATTTACAAAGAAATGTCTATGTTAAATGCAATAATACAAATTAAGAACTTATATGTCAGCTTTATTAGTACTTGCATTATAATTTCTTCTTTCAGCGATTAACAGCAGGTAATTTTTTAGAATCGGAGAATATACAAGAAATAACTTATAAATCAGGGGGAGGTGACAGGGCTGGTGTTAAAGCAAATGAAAAAATATTGGTGGACTTCGTTGTTGTTTTTATATCTTATAATTTTTGTGTACAGACTAGTTACTGTTGTTACTGTTAGTGGTCTCGACCTACCAACTGTAACCATCTTTCTAGCAATTATTCAGACACTAATACAAAATTCTGAGCCAATAAAAAGATTATTATTATATATACATTTTTGGTTTACAAACATCCAATTTTCTTGGAATTATACTGCCGATTTTATAGTGCCAGCGGATTCTCTGAAAATTATTAATGAACAGTTTTTAAGGAATTTAGTTGGAAAGGCAATCAGCCAGAATAAGAACCTCAAAGCAGATACGCAAGATATACAGTATTTTTCACGTAAAAAAGGTATGGAAAGCATCATAAGTTATGATCCTTTAGGTGTGAATATCGTGTTTGTGAAATCATATGGGGACAGTATAGAGGATCTTGAAAATAATAATGCGATGCATCTTACTGTTAATGGTAAAACACTTGTGAGGTATAGAAAAACTAAAGATGTACTAGACGAGTTTATTACAAGTATTTTCGCTAGCTTGGAAGAATCTCTTAAGGATATCCAATACAGAAATTTTGCACTTGAGATAAAATCAGGAGAGCTTGATCACGATTATTTTAAAAAACTTTTTATCAAAGGGATAGAAAGTCGAGAAGTTGATCAATTTAATTTACAAAAAAGGCCTGGACGGTGCAACATACACGCAAGTGAAAAGAGAATATATGTTTATTCACTAAACAGGCAGGATTTAGTAATGAGTGTGAAGAACCTTCTGTTTAAGTTGTCAATTTAAGGGGAAGAAGGTAATAATTTGCCAATATCAGCAAAATTGTTTCACATTGAACGATATCCAGCCAATTTGCCAATTGAGACTATGCCTGTTACATCTAACGCGCAGACTGATATTCCTTTGAGGACAAAAGTGGAATTACTAGGACAGAGTGAATATGGGGATTTAGCAAAATTACAAATCACACATGATTCAGGGCGCGACTTTGAGGGAATTGGCTATTCAGAAGAACGAGGTAGGATTGATGACCTGATCCATATTGCAAGCGAAAATTTATTTCCAGCTTTTATAGATAATGAGAGGCAATGGCTAATTAGTGCATATTCTTCTAAACAAGTTTTCAATTCGGCATTCAAACGATTACGTGCATGGATGCCGACAGATGCCAATGAGAGTCAACTACGAGCAAGGCCTGTAGGCATTGACCTGCTTAGAATGAAGGCTACATATGACCAGCAAGCAGAGGGCCCGCAAATAAAAGGCGGCTGGTTTAGTCGTATACAGCTATTAAATGTAAATGTCGCTTATATAGGTGGTAGCGACGTATCTACAAGTGAAGATTGGGATCGTTATGAAACAAACGGACTTATATCAGCAATGAGAGTTGATTATCCTAATGACGATCCTGACCTAGAACCTTTTAGACTTCTTCTGACTAAAGATGGGACAGTATTCAGTTACAAAATGTTCCCAGAAGGAGAGTTTTTGAGACTAATTTTGCCGATATTTGATTTTGCTAAGCAATTTATTACTGAAGAATAATAGAATGAGGGATTAGACAGTGATGGAGAAGGCTTCGAGAAAGATTAGAACAAGAGAACAAATCATTGCCGACTTGAGCATCAATTATCTAAAACGATTCATTTTACAATGTGGTTTTGCAGCGGATAAACCTCAGGATGGTTATGATCGGTAAAGGTAGCCTGACCTTCTCGGTCATGCTTTGTCTGCTGCTAAGGTAACCTGTTCTATTTGCTCGATTTCTGACAGCACAATACTTCAGCAAAAAAAGCAGCGATCAAATAGGACAACCAAGGATGTCGTTGCACTCGAACGCATAAAATTATTTCTCTTATCATGGGATCACACAGAGCGTTGTGATGGCTTTAAATTCGAGTAAGTATAATCACAGTTCGTGTTTTTGTTGCAATTACGGGAAGTGTCCGTGCAGTCCGAAGAATACCGCAGGAGTGTAAAGTTCGAGGATATGCTCGTTGCTGCCACATGGACACGATGACAAAACCAAAAAGCTGGTGTCCGCAGGACATTCTCGCCACAGCATAGAATGTTCTGCTGGCTAGCGCCGAGCGACCCGGTCTCCACCTGTCCGCGCATGAGCGATGTAGGAGGGAATTCGCGGTCCTCGGCCCCGGCCGCGTATGACCAGCGTGAGTGGGAATCGGGGACGGACGGCCATCAGGCCGAGCTCGCTGGCAGGCCGCGCTTTCCTGTGCGTGCGGCATGGTACGTCCAGCGACGGGCCTGGACCCGTTACCGCGCTCTGATTCTTCGTCGGCACGGGTGTCTTCCTCTGAGACAACCGTGCCGATCTTATTCCTGTCGGTCCAAGACATACATGAAGGGCGGGTCCCCCACCCCGAAAAACCTCGTCAACGTCCAACCACGTCGTAACCCAGGCGGCGGACCGACGCAGGAGGGAACTTCGCCTGAACGGTTCCAGCTCTCGACCGCGCATGACTGACACAGGAGGGAATTCGCGGATCCCGGCCCCGGCCGCGCATGACCAGCGTAAGCGGGAATTCGGGGACGGACGGCCAGCAGGCCGAGCCCACTGGCAGGCCGCACTTTCCTGTGCGTGCGGCATGGTCCGTCCAGTGACTCAAAGAAGTGTCAAAAGGCAGTATGAGAGTGTGACGAGCTGCATTGGGTATAGGGTTCATGACGGATTCTATGTAATATAAATAGAGGTTCAGTTCTCGCAAAAGTGATAAAAAGCTGAAGACCGAGCAGATGAAAAAAATGATGAATAACAGTTAACTGACAGCCAAGGCTGCAGCAGACGGTGATAATGAAATCCTGAGCGGAATTACCAGGGATGCTAAGCGGAGGGGAAGGACGCCGATGACAAGAGTATGTAGGGCAAGGAGATACCCGAGCAGGTCAAGAACTATGCCCTTGATGTCGAGTAAGCATACCAAGCAGTGTGAGAAAGTGCACAGTATAAGAGACTAAGTCCGATCAGGTCAGCACGGAGCATAACAATGAGCGGAGGGCCAAACACAAACACACGGGACCGAGTCTGAGCATCGGCATGTAGGCCGCGCGCAGGCCTTCATGCAGCTTCGTCCGAGCGGGGCGTTCTCGACGCAGTAAGGCACGGACTCGACGTAGGGGGGAGGGCCTTCTAGGAGGGAACGCACCGCTGGGAACGGGGTAAGACCACAAACCACGCGCCAAGGATGAGAGGCAACCCGAGGCTACGAGGGGTGACTCTTATTCGGAGATAAGCCTGGACCCAAGCCGGCGAGCCAAGCTACGGAGGCAGCCCGAGGCTACGAGGGGTGACTACGAAGCGGCAGGGCCAGGACCCGAAACCGCGGGCCTAGCTCCCAAGTGCAGGATGACCGCGCGCTGAGCTCAGTTAGCTTCCCGAAGTTAAGAGGGGAGATCCACTGAGCGGCAGCCGGCTAGGACCCGAAACGCATACACGAGAGGACTGTGCTGCCGACTTATAGTTCACGCAGGATGACTAGCAGCTCTGTCCTTTTAGATCGCAGTTTTTGTTGCTGAAGTTTTACGCGGCCAGAGATCGAGCAAGTAAAACAGCGTACCTTAGCAGCCTGCATCGAGCGCCCAAAAGGATCAGACTGCCGCTCATGGTTCAGGCAGTATTATTAGCAGGCATGTTCTCGGCAGCCGGTGACGCAAGCCCGAGGAGTCAAGACCAACAGCGCAGGCCCAAGAGGGCTGTGCTGCCGTTCATCATTCAAGCAGTATGACAGGCAGCTCTGTCCCTTTAAATCGCTGTTGTTTTTGCTGCAGTATTATATAACCCGAGATAGAGCAAATACAACAGGGTTCCTTAGCAGCTAGCAGCGTTTACCGAGAGGACAAGGATGCCGCTCATAGTAGCAGCAGTTTATTAGCAGCCTAGTCCTCGGCAGCCTGCAGCGCAATCCCGAGCGGGCCTGAACTTAATTTACTTGTGAGTATTGCCAGAGACAATACATAGAACTGGAAACTGCAGAGAGGTGGAGGAAAAATGTCATCGTCACGCCGATTCGACTGGAATTAATAAACTTTACAATGCACTGTATTATGGTGAGACGATCAGCGAACTGGAACAACACTCTGAAAAAGAACTATCGGAACTTAATGGATTAGGGCGTGTGACCCTACGTGAGATTAGAGACAAATTAGTAGAGTATCAAGCTAAAAAATGATTCGTATTAATCATAGAGGGAATGCTCAGAATAATTGCCTATATAAAACACCGCAAACAGGATCACTGCTTGCGGTGTTTTGTTGAAGCGGGTCGTTATAATTAATATGATTCTATCAAATCTAATGCAAGAATTAATGGCTGTAGGTGAGCAAACTCAATTACAAGTATATTAGCAGTGATCCTGTTTTAGACGGAATTTATGTATTATATTGGATTATTTCTGTTATCTTGGGAGGAATTAAATGAAAATTGTGGAAAGTATTCTGGTACTGACTACCTTGAGCATAAAAACCGTCTCGACGTAACTAATGAGAATTCCTTTCACTGTTGGTTGAAAAACAACGTATCTGGCTGACAAACTTGAGGGGGACCAATAATACGACGTTTTCAGAAAGATGGATGATGAAAGTTGTTCGCAAATGTTAAGATAACGCGCGAAAACATAATGGGGATTTCGAGCCAAGATGTACATTTTTATGTCCAACGCATTTGTTAAAATTAAGTGAAACTCTTTAAAAAAAGTAATATCATGGTAGGTAAAAGATTATTAATTGTAGCTGAATCAGCTCGACACAAAATTAACATATTAACTCCCCTGTGTCAGGATTTGGTGCGGCTTGCGGAAGCACTAGCGTGACCAGATATTAAAGAGGTGGATTAAGGATGAATGCTTCTGCCAGAGAAATAGATATGTTGATGAAAGTAGCAAAGAAGATTAAAGGACTTCTAGAATACTTAGATATTGCATGCTAAATGGCTTTATGTAGCAGCAAAGTCGTAATCAGCCCAGGTTCAGTTATTGATGTTGTTACCATTGATGGCAATAGAGTTATTTCCGAAAAGAGACAACAGTTCCATCTGGGGAAACTGATCTGGGTACTCAACAAAAAGAAACTTTTTATAAGGACTTTTCCAGATAACATTGTAAAAAGGAGGTTAGGTCGTGAAGGCTTTTGATTACGGTGATTGGCAAGATAGGATTTCAAAGAGGATTGACATTACCGGAATGGTAACTCATTTGACGAAACCCAGTGAAGGTAGTTTAACATCAATGGATGAGAGCGAAATTAATTTACGTGCAGTTGATACTCTTATTAAAATTCTCAAAGAAAAGAAGATTCAGGGCAGTAATAAGGAAAAAGGATTTATTAATGGAGATATCCCAGCGGTATGTTTTCAAGAAGTCCCTTTTTTCGGTTTGGTCCAGAATGTAGAGTTTGAAAAGGAAAGGCGGTCAAAAGGATCAAGTAAGATTAGGTATTGTGGAGTTGGACTTAGCTTTAATAAATTCAATGTATTTGAAAACTGTGGTCGACCAGTTATTTATGAAGAAACAGAGCGGGCAAAACAAATATTACCAGAAAATCAGTACTGGAGAATTGTAAATTTAGAGCTTCATGTTGGAGTTTCTAAAATTGTTGATTGGACCCACGAAAGGGAATGGCGTTTGCCAGGAGATTTTAATTTTAGGTATGATTTAACCCATGTCGTCTTGTACGATAAGGCATGTCTAGACTACTTTCGAAAGAATTGTTCAGATGATATTGTTAACGCTATTCACGGAATTACTATGCTTAAAGGAATATTAATGTAAGCATACATTACTCTCGACCTTGTCGTTCTGCAAATGTACATAGACCTTCTGTCAAACGACACAAATAATATCTTTAGACGAATCCGGCGAGGAGGATTTCGGCTATAAAAGGGTTATCTGCGAATCGAAGCAATTATAAGACATGAGGGGCAGTTGGAATACGCAAAATCCCACCCGCGTCGGAATTTAAAGGTAATTCAAAAAAGCTAAAGGAGATACTATGGCTATTCATTGGGATAACTTAAGAACATTTAATAATTCTCAAAATAATGCCTTTGAAGAATTGGTTTGCCAACTTGCAAGAGAAGAACAGATTGTTAATAAAACTGAGTTTTACCGAATTGCAGCTCCTGATGGTGGAGTAGAGGCTTATTGTGTTTTAAATAATGGAGATGAATATGGTTGGCAAGCAAAATATTTTTCTTCCATGGGGACTACTCAATGGAATCAAATTAAAGAATCTTTTGAGACCGCATTAAGAACACATCCAAATCTTAAAAAATATTTTATTTGTATACCATTAGATAGGCAAGATCCAAGACATGGGGAACAAATGTGGTTTATGGATCGATGGAATAAGAAAGTAGAACAATGGACCGAATTTGCTCAAGCACAAGGAAGGGAGATTAGCTTTGAATACTGGGGGAGTTCTGAGTTGATCCACAGGCTATCCCAAGAAAAGCATGCAGGCAGGACACTGTTCTGGTTCTCACAAGAAGAATTTTTAGATGTATGGTTTAAATCTCACGTTGAAACCAGTATTGAAAATCTGGGTAAACGGTATACCCCTGAGGTTCATGTTAAATTAGGAATTGAAAAGGAATTTGACTCAATTAGTAAGAATGATTCTTTCCGCCAATATATAAAAGAAGAATTTCACGAATTTTTGCTAAGACTTAATAAGGTATTGAGTAGATTGTCTGGATTGTCTGGATTACCAATCCATGATGAAGTTAGTGAGATACGCACCGCAAAAGACGATATTGTTTTTCAATTCTCATTGTCTCAAAAAAAGGAAATACTTCAGATTGACGTAACATTATTAGAAAAAAGCATGTGGTCAATTAAGGGCGCCCTCTCGAAATGCGTGACAAAAATAGACAAGTACAAGAAAGAAAGTAAAGAAAGTAAAGAAAGTAAAGATATAAACGATTATTCTGATCAAGAAATAAACAAGCTATGGAATGCATTGTATAACTTCTCTAATTTCATCCAGAGTTCTTCACTAAAATTAGCAAATTGTCCAAATGCTTTACTTTGTGGCCCTGCTGGCATAGGGAAATCACATTTGTTAGCTGACATAGCCTCAACTAAATTAAAAGAGAATAAGTCCTGCATTTTACTTTTAGGGCAACATTTCACTTCTGAGGAATCCCCGTGGACACAAATTCTACGTAATTTACTCAGGGTTCAATGTAGTGAAAGTGAATTTTTAGGAGTTTTGAATGCAAAAGCAGAAGCACAAGGGGAAAGACTTTTATTCATTATTGATGCGATCAATGAAGGAAGAGGTAAGTATTTTTGGCCTGAACACATAAACGGCTTCGTTAATGATTTCAAAAAATATCCTTGGATTGGGTTAGTACTCAGTATTCGCTCATCATATGAGTGCTTGCTAATACCTGATAATTTTGTTTCGGACAACAAGGTTATTAAACTTAATCATTCGGGTTTCGAGAACATTGAGTATTCTGCGTCGAATTTTTTCTTTTCGCAGTATGATATCGAACAACCGAGTGTTCCATTGCTTCATCCTGAATTTAGTAATCCATTATTTCTTAAATTATTTTGTGAGGGATTGTATCGCTCAGGGTTGAATAAAATACCTAAAGGTTATGGAGGCATTAGTAGTATCATCGACTTTTTCTTAGAAAGCATTGATTACAAACTATCAAAGCCCTCTTTTTTCGATTATCCATCGGGTCGGAAAGTTGTCAGGAAGGTTATTGATGGGCTGATTGAATATAGGCTGAAAAATGATCTTAACGTTGTCGCTTATGAGGTTGCCTTTGAGATTGCCGATAGTATATTATCCAAATTCAGCAACAAACGTCGTTTTATTGATGCACTTATTTCTGAAGGGGTTTTATCTAAAAACATATTCCGGTCTGGGGAGGGAGCATATGAAGAAGCTGTTTACTTAGCTTATGAGCGATTTGAAGATCACCTAATAACATCCTATCTGCTAGATAATCATCTTGATAGCGACAATCCTGAAACTGTCTTCCAAAGCAGTGGGAAGTTGGCTCGTTATATTGACAATTCACATGTTACACAAGGTGTATTGGAATCGTTATCTATTCAGATACCTGAAAGAACAGGTATAGAACTCTATCAACTACTTGATGACCAACAAAAAGCTTTTACAACAGTTAAAGAATCATTTATCAATAGCTTAATTTGGAGAAAGCCAGAAACCATCAAAGAATGTACAAAGGAATATGTCCAAAAATATATTCTTAGAAATAAACATTCATTTAATCTATTCTTCCAAATGGTTTATTCCGTTTCTACTGACCCTGATCATATTTACAATGCGAATAGTCTTCATGACTATTTAATGAAATTCACCCTAGCGGAGAGGGATGGATTTTGGACCATCTATCTTCATGACCAAGACCATGAAGGGACTGCTATGACAAGGCTTATTACTTGGGCGAACGCAAATAATGAAAAAGCATACCTATCAGAAGAATCCCGCATATTAGCAGCCAAGGCACTCGCATGGCTTTTTACAACTACTAATGTTCTATTCAGAGATTCAGCAACCGATGCACTAGTTGTTTTGCTCGAAAATAACTTAGCGACAATAATGAAGCTTTTAATAGAATTTGAAGATATAAACGATCCTTATGTGTATGAGCGAATCTTTGCGGCTGCCTATGGCGCTGTTCTGCGCTCAGATAATCTGGAAGAGTTAGAGCATCTATCTCAGTATATTATCGAAAGAATATTCAATAAAGAAGAAGTTTATCCAAATGTATTGGTGCGAGACTATGCTAGGAATATTGTGGAGTATGCGCTATATAGAGGACTATTCGATCTTGGGAATTTAGACTTAGTTCGGCCACCATATAAAAGTTCTTTTCCGTCTGAATTTCCCACTAACGAAGAAATAGATGTATATATATTTGATTACGACGCAGATGATTTCAAGGATTATTATTGGGGACAAAATTCAATCCTGAGTTCCATGGTAACTGAGTATGGAAGAGGAACTTCTAGCTATGGTGATTTTGGCCGATATACATTTCAAAATGCAATACAGAATTGGGAAGATTTTGACCCTAATGATTTGAGTAACTATGCCTGCAAGTTGATTTTTGAAAAATATGGATATGATGTAGAAAAGCATGGAAAATTTGATAGAAATGCTACTAGAGGCGATAGAGCAAGAAATATAGTAGAAAGAATTGGGAAAAAATATCAATGGATAGCGTTATATGAAGTGTTAGCTCTCCTCTCTGATAATAATAAAATCCCTGAAGAGTCATCTTCTTTGGGAAAAGAGGTGCTATATGCCTTTTATCAAGGGCCATGGGAACCATTTGTTAGAAATATAGATCCGACTGTAGTCCGTGACCAATCAAAGATACAATTCCAACAGGAGAAATTGATTAGCCATGTCGATTATTCTGATTGGGATGATGCAAATGAAGCTTGGTTAGTTAAAGATGAAAATCTTCCAGAATGTCTTATAGCTGTCACCGATTCTTGTAATGACGAGTGGTTAGTATTAGAAGACCACCTTTCATGGGAAGAACCTGTACCTATTGGGCAGGATAAACATGAGTACCCACGTAAACGTCTCTGGTATCAAATAAGAAGCTACCTAGTAAAAGAAGAAGCAGCAGATTATCTAATAGATTGGTTAAAAGATCAAAATTTTATGGGAAGATGGTTTCCTGAGGGGCGTGATCAATATCAAGTGTTCAGTCGAGAGTTCTACTGGTCACCAGCCTACCGCTTTTTTAATAACCCCATCTATGGAGGACATAGTTGGGAAGAAGTGCATGATAGAGAAAAAAAGAAAATAATCGCGCATGTTTTACCTACAACAGAGGGACATAGGTGGGAGTCCGGAACAGATTATGAAGATCAACCGTCATATCTTGCCCCGCGAGAGTATATGTATACTGGCATGAAACTTCAATATTCGAAAAATATTGGTGAATGGCTCGATGAAAAGGGCCATGCTTGCTGTTTTGATGATTCAATAAAAACAGGGAAATCTTCTTGTTTATTAATTAGAAAAGACATATTGCAGAAGTTTTTAACAGAAAATGGTCTTATAATATTTTGGACGCGCTTAGGGGAGAAAACAATTAATGGAACTTCTTTTAGCAGACAACGATATCTAAAATGGTTGGAACTTTCAGGGGTGTATATTTTAAGTAATGGTAAGATATATGGAGAAACGAATTCCTTTATCCAGGATGTTAAAGGAACTTAATCTTCCTTTTTAACAATCGAATACAAATCAGAGATTCGGCCGGACAAATGAAGGATAAGTTTAATAATTGTAGAAATACCTTAAGAATAGAATTTGCTAGATCACGAAAGGAATGGCTTTGATATATGCAGAAAAGACACATGAGCAGCCTGGAAAATAGATTTCTCAAAAAAACGGACATCCCAAGACGTTTCCGCAGAGTAGAATATCGTCTCGACGTGGTGGATAAATATAAAAGTAAAGATTAGGAAGTAAGAGCGGTTATGTCTATCATACAGTGCTCATGGCAATAATTAGCGAGCCAGATTCACTACTAGCAAGGAGAT